>NZ_WTKX01000015.1:0-112277 GCF_011378755.1 Pseudoalteromonas sp. Z1A2
GAAGATGTTGTCAGTGTGAAAGGCAACTCAAGTTCAGTGGTGACTGAGTTTGAGTTGTTTTTATTCCCTACAATTGCCACGCAGTGTAAACCAAAAATCTTTATATTGTGTGTGAAGATGTTGTCAGTGTGAAAGGCAACTCAAGTTCGGTGGATTCACTTCCATAAAGAACGAGTTTGAGTTGTTTTTATTCCCTACAATTGCCACGCAGTGTAAACCAAGAATCTTTATATTGTGTGTGAAGATGTTGTCAGTGTGAAAGGCGGCTCAAGTTCGGTGGTGACTGAATTTGGGCTGTTTTTATTTGTGCCACACAATTATTACTCCCTCCTGAAAACCTATAATCCTATTAAATATTTCTCTTTAAATTGTTTTTTATTTTAGCTAACCAAATGTTTTTTATCGTGTTATTTTTTATTAACAAAATAGCTTCGAAAGCTTAACTCAAATTAATTGATTTTTAGTTGAACAGAAAATTCTCTTTGTTATACTCACGTTCGAACTTTCAGTAAGTTTTGAAAGTTTGGTTGATACGGATCAATTTTCGCTAGGTAAATATGTGCTAGCTGGATTTGATTGTATTTAGCACCTGGTTTTAGGGTTTACAACAGCAATGTTTTTTAAATTTTTCCATTGCAAACTGTATTACTCTAATTTTGTTATAGTCATTTTAGTAGGTTAATGTTTTTGAACACACTTTCTTTGCATCATACAGCTACGGAACTTGCCTCTGGCGAGCCGCAGACGTGTGAACGCTTGAATAAAGCAGGCAAGGGCGTGTGTGTAGCTATAACTTTATTAGTGTTTAATACTGTAATGTTGCTAAGCGGTGCACTAGAGGATGCCTTCAAGCTTGAAGCGCTATTAAGTGATGGGTTTATTGTAGAGCCACTGTTACTTAATCTTGCGCAATTTTTAGCTCATCCGATCATATCAAGTCAGTTACTTATTGGCCTTTGTTGGTTATTGTTCCATATTTGTCCAGCGCGTCGTGCTGGCATAATCCTCCGTAAAGCAGCCTTTGCTTTTAGCGAGGCTAAAGTTCTTCAGCCTGTGATCTCTTCACATGGTTGTCGTGCTCCACCTAGCTTTACAGGTTGCCTGTAACGCTGCATCTTGTTGCTGGTTTTAATTATTTGTTCTTGCTGTAAATAATTAAGGTTAGCTAAAACAAAGTAGCTCCGTGTTTTTTTAAACACATTTCAGCCAACCACCACTCACCCAAGTTAACTTTTATTACGTTATATAAATGCGTTTAGAAAGCTGGGTTTGTTGCTAGGTCATTAATGGCATGAGCTTTAGGTTTTTTTGAATAGCCCCCTTATTTTTATAATTTAATTCTAGTTAACTTGGGTTTTTATTGAAAAATCGTTGCTTTGGTTTTTATTTTAAGCAGCAAATTGAAACTCTAGGTTTGTAGGATACTCCCTTGTTAATTCGTAACCTTTGTAATATTGCTTTAGCTAGTACAGTGCTGGCGTTGTCAGGCTGTAAAGGCGGGATACTCGATCCAAAAGGGCAGATAGGCATTGATGAGAAAAATTTAATCATCATCGCAACCGTGCTTATGTTGCTTGTAGTCGTTCCCGTTATTGTGATGACTTTGTATTTCGCTTGGAAATATAGAGACACTCAAAACCAAGAAATTTATGCTCCAAAATGGGCTCA
The DNA here is from genome assembly GCF_011378755.1 of Pseudoalteromonas sp. Z1A2. NCBI lineage: Bacteria > Pseudomonadati > Pseudomonadota > Gammaproteobacteria > Alteromonadales > Pseudoalteromonadaceae > Pseudoalteromonas > Pseudoalteromonas sp. Z1A2. Next base: position 1,669 of record NZ_WTKX01000015.1, read on the forward strand.
TTCAAATAAAATTGAAGCCGTTGTTTGGGCTGTTCCTATTGTTATTGTAATCATTTTAGGTGTTATTACCTGGCAGTCTACCCAAGACTTAGACCCCTATAAACCCATTGAAGGTAAAGGTGAACATCTTACTGTTGAAGTGGTTTCACTAAACTGGAAGTGGCTATTTATATATCCTGAGCAAGGTATTGCTACGGTTAATGAATTAGTGTTCCCAGCAAATGTACCTGTTGAATATAAAATCACCTCAGAGAGCACAATGAATTCATTTTTTATTCCGCAATTGGGTAGTCAAATATACTCAATGGCTGGGATGGAAACCAAGCTTCATTTAATTGCAAATGAGCCAGGTACGTTTAAAGGCTTTTCAGCAAATTACAGCGGCGCAGGTTTCACTGGCATGAAATTTAATGCCATTGCTACACCTACTCAAGCAGACTTTGATAAGTGGGTGAGTGATGTGAAAGCGAATTCAAGCGCTAATAACCTGACTCATGCAAATTATGTTGAGCTTGCAAAAGCAAGTGAAAATAACCCAGTAGCATATTACGGAAAAGTTGATGACGGCTTATTTCATACCATTGTTATGAAGTATATGCAGGCGCATGGCGATATGAACAAAAAACACCATGCATTGGGCGAACATGGGCAAATGAGTAAAAAGCATCATGAAATGAGTGAGCACTCAATGCCTTCATCTCACAGCCAAGGCGAGGAATAATAATGTCGTTATTAGGTAATCTTTCACTCGACGCAATTCCGTTTCATGAGCCAATTCTTGTGTTCACGATGTCGGTTATTGCGATAGCTGGGCTTATTATTGCCGGGCTTATTACAAAGTATAAAAAATGGGGCGTGCTTTGGCGCGACTGGATCACGTCTGTTGATCACAAACGCTTAGGCGTAATGTATATTCTTTTAGCACTAATAATGCTGTTTCGTGGTTTTTCTGATGCAATAATGATGCGTGCGCAGTTGGCACTTGCTACCAGTGGTGCGCCAGGTTATTTACCACCAGAACACTACGACCAAATATTTACTGCCCACGGCGTAATCATGATCATATTTATGGCAATGCCATTTATGATTGGTCTAATGAACATCGTATTACCACTTCAAATTGGTGCTCGCGATGTTGCTTTTCCATTTTTAAATAATTTAAGTTTTTGGTTTACAGCCAGTGGTGCAATTTTAATTAACTTATCACTTGTGTTTGGTGAGTTTGCAAAAACAGGTTGGGTGGCATATCCGCCGCTTTCGGAGCTGACCTTTAGCCCTGGGGTGGGGGTCGATTATTATATTTGGGCCTTGCAAATATCCGGGCTCGGTACACTTCTAACAGCCGTAAACTTTTTAGCAACCGTGTTTAAAATGCGTGCACCAGGTATGACCCTAATGAAAATGCCAATTTTTACATGGGCATGTACATGGGCAAACATCTTAATTGCAGCATCATTCCCAATTTTAACTGCTGTACTTGCAATGCTAACGCTTGACCGTTATCTAGACTTCCACTTCTTTACCAATGAATTGGGCGGTAACGCCATGATGTACATCAACCTGTTTTGGGCATGGGGTCACCCTGAGGTATACATATTAGTATTACCAGCGTTTGGTATTTTTTCTGAAATTATTTCGACCTTTGCCGGTAAACGTTTGTTTGGATACAAATCGATGGTTTATGCCAGCGGTGCAATCTCAATTTTAGGCTTTATTGTTTGGTTACATCACTTCTTTACTATGGGCTCAAGTGCTAACGTTAACGCGTTCTTTGGGGTAATGACTATGGTTATTGCCGTACCAACTGGGGTTAAGTTGTTTAACTGGTTATTTACTATTTACCGAGGTCGATTACGTATAAGTGTACCGGTACTTTGGACTCTTGGCTTTATGGTTACCTTTACCGTAGGCGGTATGACCGGTGTATTACTTGCCATTCCTGGCGCCGATTATGTACTGCATAACAGCTTATTCTTAATTGCACATTTCCATAACACAATTATTGGTGGTGCTGTGTTTGGTTACCTGGCCGGTTTTGTATTTTGGTTCCCTAAAGCAATGGGCTTTAAACTTAATGAAAAATGGGGCAAAGCATCATTTTGGTGTTGGATTATTGGTTTCTTCGTAGCATTTATGCCGCTGTACGTACTTGGTTTCTTAGGTATGACACGTCGCTTAAACCACACTAACAACCCAGATTGGAACATGTGGTTATACATTGCCGCAGGCGGTGCTGTAATTATTATGTTTGGTATTATCAGCCAAGTAATTCAATTATATGTGAGCTTTAGAGACCGTGAAGCGCTTGACGATACAACAGGCGATCCGTGGAACGGCCACACACTTGAGTGGGCTACAAGTTCACCTCCGCAAATTTATAACTTTGCAACAATTCCACATATTGATGATATTGATGCATGGACCGATATGAAAGAAAAAGGTCAAGCATATCAAGATAAAGCAAACTACAGTCCTATTCATATGCCTAAAAACACATCAGCTGGCGTGTTAATGGCAGCAAGTTTAACAGTATTTTGTTTTGCAATGATTTGGCATATTTGGTGGTTAGCTGTGGTTGGACTAGTAGGCGGAATTGCCATATTTATCAAACGTTGTTACACCAGCGATGTAGATTACTATATACAACCTGATGAAATTGCACGCATTGAAGCTGCATATAATTCAAGTGGCGTTAAGGAGTTAAAAGCGTGAGTACACTTTCTGCAAATTTAGACTCTGTATCACACGATGATCATGCCCACGCGCATGATCACCACGATACTTCGGGTGATACCGTATTTGGTTTTTGGTTATACCTAATGACCGATTGCCTACTGTTTGCCTCGTTTTTTGCCACTTACGCTGTGTTATTTATGAACACAGCCGGTGGCGTATCGGGTAAAGATATTTTTGAACTCGACTTTGTAGCAGTAGAAACTGCAGCACTACTGATTAGTAGTATTACTTTTGGTTTTGCCATGATTGCCGCTCAAGGGCAAAAAAAGGCACTAACACTGACTTGGTTATTTGTTACGTTTTGTTTAGGTGCTGTGTTTATTGGTATGGAAGTATACGAATTTCATCACCTAATTGTGCATGGCAATGGTCCACAACAAAGTGCCTTTTTAACATCGTTTTTCTCATTAGTTGGCTTACATGGTTTACATGTAACAGCGGGTCTAATTTGGATGACCATAATGATGATTGAAGTTGCTAAACGCGGCTTAGGTAAAGCAACCGTAACGCGTTTAAGCTGCTTAAGCCTATTTTGGCACTTCTTAGACATTGTCTGGATTTGTGTATTTACCGTTGTTTATTTAATGGGAGCAATGTAATGAGCCACAGCGAAACGCATGCGTTAAAGCAAACGCAAAGTGATCATCATGATGAATCTCATGGCAGTGTTAAAACTTACTTAATTGGCTTTGTGCTATCGGTAATTTTAACTGCTATACCGTTTTACATGGTAATGGAAGGTGACTTCTCAAAAGCAACAACGCTTTGGAGCATTGTTACTTTAGCAATCGTACAAATTTGGGTGCATTTAAAATACTTTTTACACCTTAATTTTACCACCGAAGATGGCCGTGCAAGTACTTTTTCATTCCTATTCAGTGCTCTGATCATCGTAATGGTTGTTGGGTTATCTGTTTGGATCATTTATGAATCTAACGCAATGATGATGTACTAGGAGTTGAAGATGTTTCGTCGTTATTTATCAGTGACAAAGCCGGGTATTATTATGGGCAATTTGATCAGCGTAGCGGGCGGGTTTTTACTTGCCTCGCGCGGTGATATAGACCCATGGTTAATGATTGCCACATTAATTGGTTTGTCGCTAGTGGTTGCATCAGGTTGCGCTATCAATAATGTTATAGATAGAGACATAGATGTGGCCATGGCGCGTACTCGTACGCGGGTTACAGTAACGGGCGAAATGTCGGCCTTTGCTGCACTTAGTCACGGTATTTTATTGGGTGTTGTGGGCTTTGGTTTACTTATCGCCTACACCACTCAAGCCGCGGTATTTTTTGCAGCCTTTGGCTACGTAATTTATGTAGGGGTTTATAGCCTCTACATGAAACGCAACTCAGTATATGGCACTTTTGTAGGCAGCCTTTCTGGCGCTGTACCGCCAGTAGTAGGTTACTGCGCCGTAACAGGGCTGTTCGATATGGGCGCATTAATACTGCTAGTCATGTTTAGCTTGTGGCAAATGCCGCACTCTTACGCTATTGCTATTTTTCGCTTTAAAGATTATCAAGCTGCAGGTATTCCTGTATTACCAGTAGCGCAAGGTATCGACAAAGCAAAACGCCATATCGTACTTTACATTGCTGTATATGCCCTAGTTGTGATGTTACTGCCAATTACTGGCTACACAGGTGCTGCTTTTATGGCTGTTGCTTGTATTACCAGCTTTTGGTGGTTGCTAATGGCGCTGCGCGGTTATCGTCGTAATATTGATATGAGTAGCTGGGCACGTAAAGTGTTCGCATTTTCAATTATTAATATTACAGCGTTAAGTATTGCTATGGCTGTTGATTATCATAGTGTTGCTCCACAGCTATTAACGCTTACCTAATTTAAAAATTTTTAACTATTCCAAAGTTAATCCAAAGGCTCGAAAGGGCCTTTTTTTATGCCTAAATATTAAAATAATTGAACATCAGTATTCTCACCCTTTTACTTTCTAAAATCATCAGCATTGTAATAAAGTGGTTTAAGGGTGCCGCAGTTAATAAATTTATAGGTAAGCTCATTTTCAGCTGGGACACGTTTTGAGGTACGAAGCTTTTGCATACATGCATTAACTAAATCAACAAAAATAAGATGGTTATAGCTCGGCGCTTGTTGAATTTTATGAATATAAATATGCTCAGTACCGCCTAGATTAATCATGTCGTAATCTTGCCATTGCGATGATTCACTTAAATCTTTTAGCTCTCTGGCATACAGTTGCTTACTCAGTTCAAGCTCTTTTTTTGAGTAAATTAAACTACCACCTTGTTGATAATCACCCTCGTAAATATCGGCAATAATCGTAATTTCTTCACCACGCATTAAATGTTGAATATTAAACGCTTGTGGCTTAACCGTGATTAGCTCAGCATTTCTAACAAAGTTTAAGAGTGCGACATCGGGGGGTTCCTATTTTATAAACAACTTGCACATCATCTGGAGAATTATAACTAGGTAAGTTAATCGCAATTATAGATGAGCCTTGATTAACCAAAGCCATAGGATGCTCAGCATTGTAAGCGGGGTCTACCGGTGGTAGTTCTGTTTTTTCTTCTTCTGCTACAGCAAAGCCACTTAAAGTAACTAGTAATAAAGTAAGTAGTAGGCGCATTATAATCTCAATTAATTTATGAGCTTAAATTTTAGTATAAAATATACATTACATTGAGTTAATTGCACTTAATACTTAAACGCCAAGCATTGTATAAAAGGCTCAAATGAGCCTTTTATACAATTTCAAGGTAATCTCAAAGCGACATTAAAATAATGGCGACTAAATAAGCACTACTTAATTGCTTTTTTTACTTCTCGCCAATCTATTATTTTAAAGTTTTGAGGCTGCTGTGGCATACGATTATAACCATCTTGTACAACTAAAATACCTTCAGGATAACCCGGAAGAGACTTAGATGTTACTGTTAACCCGTCGGTTTCTGATGAGCCATCAATACCATTAACCAAATCACTTATTACACTAAACTTACCTGCAAACTCTAAGCTAGGTGTTTTAATGCCCGCAGTACCATTCTTTATTTTATACAGTACGTAGCTGTTATCACCTTGGCTCGAAACAACTAAATAACGTGTTTTGTCGCTGTGGTAAATTTCCATACCTTCAACATCATCAACAAGTTGCTCATTTATACCTTGCAGCATAACCGGTGTACTGCCTGCCGTTGGCTCTGCACCTATAAACCAAATACCGGCATCTTCTTCGCCTACAAATAATTGTCCTAGTTCATCATCTGCACTACAGCCTTCTGGTTGGCTTGGTAGGTTAAACTCGCGAACAAGTTTACCTGTTATTTTTTCGTTATTCTCACTGATTTTATATTGCTGATATAGCCCCGATTTATCATTTACAAATACATAGTTCCCCGTATTTGACGAGTACATACATAAGCCATAAATTTCATCAAGATTGGTATTAATATCAGCAATGTACTTCACACTATTATTAGCTTGTACTGAAAATACACTAATACCGTTAAGCGTTCGGTTACTGGCAGTTATTAATGTATTGGTACTGTTTTTAATCGTGCTATTTTGTCGCAGGTCTACGTTATTTAAACGACCAACTTCAAGTGACTGTTCAAGCTTGCCATTTAGGCTGTATACCATTAGTCCACGGCGTTTATCGGTGCCTAAAATTAAGCTGTTTGCTGCATCTTTAGGGTTAACCCAAATTGCCGGATCGTCTGCTGCATCACCAAATGCTTGAACGGGAGCCGTTTGTGCACTTGCCTTTATTTGAGTGATTGATTGAGTGTTGGTTTTTAATGATTTTATGATAGGTGTTACAGGTAATGTACTTTTAATATAAGCGCCTGTTTCGTCGTTATACAGCACTGCCGTTGCCGCGTTGTTACTTGTGTAATTTACCGCTACCGATTCTAAGCTCAAGTCACCATTTAACATCCAGTTATTAAGCATTTTACTAATTGGATCATAAGCATACACAGTATTGTTTTTGGTACTAGTAAACCAGATAATACCATCTTGCGAAGCTGAAATAGCTCCTAGTTCACTGTGTAACTTTCCAAAGGGGGCGACTAAAGCAATCGGTTTTTTATCTGCTTGCGATTCCGCGTTCGCGTTTATTGCCCAAATGCCTACTTCGCTTTCACTTACATATAAGGTATTTGTTGTTGTACTTACAGCACAACCCGACGCCTCACTAACGCCAGAAAATTCACGTACATTTACGTTAACCGCTTTATTATTCGCTGTATCAAAAATAATAGTTTCGGTAATTAGCCCGCGTACATCAGGTACAAATGCCGATATTGATTCACTCGCTTTATTAGCAAATAAACACACCGTATCGGGTTGTGCTTGTGGTGGGTTAATGCGGGTTAGTTCAATTGTATCCCAGCCACTTTGAGTGTGCTCAAGCTTAAATATAACAACGTTATCTTGATTGTTATCAATAGTTGCAACCAAAAATGAGTGTGCTGTTAGCTTAGTGACAGCAAGCGCTTCAAAGTTACCTTTTTTTATAATGCGGCTTTGTTGCGTTTCACTTTCAACTAACACTAAGCCTTTGCTTTCGCTTGCTAGCAACCAATTGTTATTATTTAACCATGCCGCTTGTGAGCCTTGCATGTTATCTGTTGGACCAAATTCAGTACTATTAATGACTATTTTATCGGATGTGTTTTTTACTGCCGTATTTGTAGCCATATTACTATTGCTACACGCACTTAATGTACTAAGCACTAAGCTACTTACAATTAAGCTAATAGATGTTTTTAATTTAAAGTTCATGTTGTAACCCTTTATTGGTCAAAGCGCTTTTGAGTGCTGTAACGCACTTCGCCTTTATAGTTAATAGCCGTTGCTTTTAGTGCTTCATTGTTAATCGAAAAGCTCAAAAATCCTGGAGTAGCTTCTGCAAAACGCGTAAATTCACGTTGTTTTACGTAACGCGCTTCGCTACCACCACCAGATACAAAGTGGTCGAGTTTACTGCCATCTATTTGGTTATGTTGCAGGTCATGTTCGTGTCCTGCTATGTATGCTTGCACACCATTTTGCTCAAATATGGGCTCGAGTAAATTACGTAAACCTTCAGTAAGTCCGTAACGTTTTCCACTGCTATAAAGTGGGTGATGACCAACCACTATTTTCCATCGTGCCTGGCTATTTGATAGTTGGCTATCTAACCATGTTAATTGCGCTTGGCTGTTTTGCCCTTGAGTTGCTTTGTATTTTTCGCGTGTTTTGTATTCAGGATTTAAAGTATTAGTGTCTAAAAACACCATTAATATCTGCTCGCCACCTTTTAAAGTAAAGGTTTTGCTGTAATAGCGTGCAGGTAAATTCCAGCGCTGACTTTTTTTACTGTAATCAAGTTGTGCTTGCGCATTACCTAAATAATCATGATTACCCAGTACTACATACCAAGGCTCGAATGTATGTGGACCATGGTAAATATCTTCATAGGCACTTTGCCAAAGCGGGTCGTTAACACTTGCCACGCCATTGGGATAAAAGTTATCGCCAGTTGAAATAGTAAAATCACCATCCGTTTGAAACATCGCTATTTCTAACTGGTGTGCTACGTCTTTTTGATAAAAGTGCCCGTTATGTCCCCAATCACCAATAACCGTAAAATTTAAGCTCTTAGGCAGCACCGTCAAGTTGGCAATTTTTTGTTGCTCGTATAATACATCTGTGTACGTTACGTTTGCCAATACGCTTTGTATACTGCATAAGCCAAGTGTTATTAGCAGTAATGTTTTTTTTATCATTATAGTTCTCTCATGTTTGGTAGCGCTAAATAAAGTGATTAGCATTACCTCATAAACTTATTTAAAACGCGTAACGCAGCATAAGTTGATAAACCGGTCCCGCTTCTTCAGATTCAATTTCGTACTCATCAAAGCTTCTACTAAACTGATCTTCAACGGTATCAAATTTATTAAAGGTTTCGTCTTTACTTGCATCAAGTAGGTTTGAACCCACCAAGCGTAGCGTTACATCTTCCCAACGTTTTTCTAAAAACACTTCAAAGTCGGCACTGTAAGATGTAGTTATTTCTTCACCTACAATACGTCCATAGGCATCACCTTGCTTACGGTAAGTTACGCCAAATGCAGCTTTGAGTTCGGGTAAGTCTTGAATAAACCCAATGTTATAAACGTAGTCTGATTGGTCGTTAAATTTGCGAGTTCCAAAAAAATCGGTTACTTCACTATCAAGCCATGAGTAGTTTAAAAATACACCCGTATTAGGCATGCTAAATGCGCCAAGTGGAGTAGATAAATCAAGCTCAACTCCTTTAACATTACCATCGCCGGTGTTGCGTGGTTGCAGTACAAATGTACCTTCGCCCTCAGAGCCTTCTTGTCCTGTATTTGCTATTTCTATTAGGTCATTTACTTTGCGATAAAATAAATTAATACCTACAACGCCACTTTTTCCTAAGCGATACTCGTAGCCTAAGTCCATACCCCAAGCTGATTCTGGTTTTAATTCAGGGTTCCCTAGTTGGTCGTTATCGCCAAGCTCTTTTTCGATAAGTGCCGGCGTTAAAAAATCAAACTCAGGGCGGCGTAAACTACGCGCAATCGATGCACTTATACGCCCATTTTCGCTAACGTTATAACGAAAGTGTGCCGAGGGGAGGATAAAGTCGTAACTATTATTTTCGGTCACGCCAATTGTTTTATCATTAATTTTAGAATCGGTAGACTCCCAGCGAACGCCCAGCTCCCAAGCAAATAAATCATCTTTGTGCTTAACAAGGGCAAATAAGTCAAAGCGATCTTCTTCTAAAGTATTTACACCACCAGTAACCGCTTCGTACTCGCTATTAAATGCAGCAAGCGTTAAAGGTGATGCTGCGTATTGATCCCAACTGGTAAGTGCAAGTTCTAATTCGTTTTGCGATTCTAAAATTTCACTGTCGCGTTTTTTATTTTGTAAAAATGCACCAAGCTGAATTTCTTTGCTGTCACCCCAAGGTTGGCTGTGTTGCCACTGTAGAGTCCATTCTTTATCGTCTATGTTGCTGCGAGCTTGTTCTTCTTCAAATATCATTGGCAGCTCAGACGTATCTAGTTCTACTTCTTGCTCATAAACAGACTCTTCAAACCGAGCAAAGCCAAATTTAAACTTACTTGTGCCGCTTAGTAGTGGAAATTCATAAGCGGTATTGATGTTGTAATTAGTTTGGTCAATATATTTAACATTGGCATTATCTGTTTCTAAGTTACCGCCATTTACAATATCGTTATTGGTTGCAGTTGGGTCGTTGTATTCAAATGAACGTTCATCCTCAGTACGCTCTGTATCAACCCACATAGCGCTAATATTAAACTGACTATCGTCGTCAAAAACAATTTCGTAGCTGGAGTTAAGTGACGTGTCGTCGCCATCGCGAGTGTCTGATTGGTCTTCGCGGTTATCAAACTCTTCTGTTTGAAAATTTATATTGTTTTCAGGGCTATCGCCGTAGCGCAAACTAGTTTTTTGTTTTGGGTTATATCTGCCTTGTAAATTTGCACCAAGTAATAAGCGCCCACCACCAAATTCAGTACCGTACACAGCAGCCAAGCTTTCTTTAAATTCACCATCGTCATAAAGCAAGCCACCAGCACGCAAGTAACCGCCATCTAAACTGTAACCATCGCGCAATACAATATTTAATGTGCCCGCAATAGCATCGGCTGAGCGGTTAGCACTTGATGAGCGAATAATTTCAACGCGTTCAATTAACTCAGCCGGAATTCGGTCAACAAAAAATGAACGGTCGGCACCAGCGCCAGGTACTTCTTCACCGTTTATAAGCACCTTTGTATAAGCAGGGCTTAACCCCCGCATACGTGCACCATCCGATTCAAGCACATCCGATAAAAATGTAACACTGGGTACTCGTTTTAATGCATCACCTGCGGTCAATGGTTCAAAACGTTGAAAGTACTCTTGTGAATATTCTAAGGTTGGTGCGAGTTCGTCTGAGCGGTTTCTGTAGCCAATTTCACCGTATACAACAATTTTGTCAGAAACTTCGATGTCTTTTTTTGTGGTTTCTTTTGCATCATCTTCTGCATAAGCCGTTAAATTACATAAGGCTAATGCGGCTACCAGTGCTTTTATTTTAAAGTCTTTCATTGTATTTGCTCTTGGTTATTGCTGGGTTGTTTCTTGATATGGCGAGCAAGCTAAAGATATTTGATTACGTAAATGTGACAGTGTTCAGTTTAACTACATGTATTTAGAGGTGTTTGAGCAATATCTAGAGCGTATTGAGCTTTTATCACTCCTCGTAAAGTCAGGTGTTATGTACCGTGCAGGGCTGTTTTTAAAGTAGGTATCATTTAGTTGTCATATAGCTGAGCTAATATGACCCTGCTAACAAAAACTTGTATGAACTAACTTTAAAACTCATTTATAAACGAGATACCGCACATGCGATTTAACCCCTTTATCAGCCACCGATTATTAATAAACGCTATTATTGCGATGTTTTTTAGCGCTGTGTTTTTAAGTAGTTATTTAGGTGTATTAAAAACTTACGCCAGTATTCAGTGGCTCGATATTATGGGGGAGGGCGGTATTGTATTAATGACTCTCGTATGGATTGCCGCGTTATTAATTTCAAGACCACCGGGTAAAGTAACCACTTACTTAGTGATAGGTGTTGGGTTATTTATGTTCTCGGCAACCCTCGATTTACTTGATGAATGGCTAATGCATCCCGCCCATCAATGGCTCAGTTGGATTGAATCTCTGCCAGCACCTTTAGGCATGTTGTTAACGAGTGTGGGTTTGTATTATTGGCATCAAGAGCAGTACGTATTAAATCTTCAGCTACGCCGCCGTGAAGCGCATTTACGTGAGCACGATAAGGTGTGTTCAGTTACAGGTCTTTATAAGGCGCAGTACCTAGATTCTGCAATTAAAGAGCAACTTACGAGCAAACAACCACTCTGGCTTGGGGCTATTGATATTCGTGATTTTTCGCATTTTAATAGTGAGTTTGGCTTTAGTGAGGGCGACCGGTTACTGCGTGAAATTAGCGAGCTATTGTTAATGAATTGCCGACTAAGTGATGTAGTGTGCCGCTACGCAGGAGATTGCTTTATGGTATTGATGCCAGCCACCACAGAGCAGCAAGCTAAAGAGTTGATGGCACAAATTAAAGGAGCTCTAAAGCATTGTGCATTTAAAGTTGAAGCATCTAAAAAAGCAAAGTTTCAATATGTCACTACCGCCTTAATACAAGGTAATACGCATAGCAGTACAGGTAAACTAACAAGCCAATTGCATAGTCAATTACAACAAAAAAAGCATCAACTAAAAGTAGCGCACCGTGCACATGTTTGTTAGCCAAGACGACAAATATTTAAGCGCTCAAGGGCTTATTACGTCAGCTGTAGAGCTTGCTCAAAGCCGAAACATAAATTTACATAAGCTGCTACGCGGTACCGGTATTTTTGAACAAGACTTACTTAATTTTCAGCATACATTTAGTGTGTCTCAGCAGGTGCGTTTATTAGCTCAATTTAAGTTGTTGATGAAAAGTACTGACAGTGGTTTTTTACTCGGTAGCCAACTTATTAACGACACTCGAGCCGAAGCTCAGGCATTAAAATATAGCGATAATTTAGCTCAAGTATTAAAGCAATTATCACTTTTAAGAATGCAATTAGCGCCTTTGCTGTTTAGCCAAACGTATATTAAAAACGATAATGTTTATATTTATATTCAGCCAGCACATGGGTTTGATGAAAGCCTTTACCACTATGTGCTAGAGATATACAGCACTGCATTTTATAGTTTACTTAAACGAGTGAGCGAAAGTTACCCGCATTGTCAGTTTGACTTTGCTTTTAAACGCCCTCGGCATATTCAAGAATACGAACAAAATTTAGGGCTAAAGGTAAATTTTGATAAGCCATGTACTCGCTGGGTATTAAATAAAACTATGTTAAGGGCTAAAAACCCGCACGCGAGTCAATTACGATTTATGCAAGCGCAGTCGCAGCTACATAATAAAAGCGTAGTTAGCATGACTTTTATTGAAGCCGTCTGCAGATACTTATACTCTCACCCAAGTGCTAATTTAGAGTGCACCGCAAAGCACTTTGCTATGAGCTCAGCTACATTTAAGCGCAGACTCAAACTCAATGGGGTACGCTTTTCAGCGTTAATAGATGAGCAAAATAAGCACAAAGCTATTTACCTACTTACTCTGTGCGCTAAACATAACGAACAAGTCGCTGAACATTTAGCTTTTTACGATATACCTAACTTTCGGCGCGCCTTTAAACGCTGGACAGGCTTAACACCTAATCAGTTAAAAGCGCAATAAGTTACTCAGTTGCCATGTCTATGGAGTGCAACAATGTTCGTGCATTTAAATGAAGATTTGGATCTTCTGGGTTTGACGTATTAGTCAGCCAAATTACATTGCCTTCTTTATTTACAAACAATGTAGTAGGTGTGCCTCGTATACCTAATTGCTGTGCTATTGCATCGGCTTTTACAGCTGTTTTAAAAGTATAACCTCTTTCGCTAAGTGCTTTAGCGGGAGTAGCATCGTCATCTTCTTTAAAGCTCACGGCAATAACTTTTAAGCCCATATCATCAATTTTTTGAAGTGCTGGCTGTAGCTTTTTACAGTACGGGCACCACGTTGCCCAAAAGTGTAAAACGTAAGGTTGACCTAATAAATCTTGAGTGTTGAGTGGCGACCCATCAGCCATTTGTAAATTTAATGTAGGCAATTTAGGATATGTTGCTTCTGAGCTTGTATCTTGTGCGTAAGCTGTAAAGCTTAATAAAATTAGCGTGATGGTAATAAATAGCTGTTTCATAATATGCTCTTTTTTATTTTACATATTAAACAAGAACGATAATTTAACATTTTCATTTCAAACTAAAAGCCAGCAGCTTGTTCAACAACAATAGCGTGGCGTTTAGCGAGGCGTAGGTGATCTCTATCGTAACCTCCACCTATCACAGTAGCTACAGGTGTATTGTGTTCAAGGCAGCGTTTTAGCACTAAATGGTCACGTTTAGCTATGCCATCCCAGCTAATATCTAACTTACCCAAGCCATCACCTTGCCAAATATCAACGCCAGCATCGTAAAGTACTAAGCTTGGGTTTAGCTCTTTAAGTAAATAACTTAGTGTTTCGTTAACTATGGCAAGGTATTCGTCGTCCTTCATATTATTTGCCAGGCCAATGTCTAAATCGCTAGCGGACTTTCTAAAGGGGAAGTTTTTTTCACAATGGATAGAGCAAGTATACGCATAGGGTTGATGCTGTAACATTGCAGCTGTGCCATCACCTTGGTGCACGTCTAAATCAAAAATAAGTACGTTAGTTACCTCACCCGATTTAATTAAAGTTTGCGTGGTAAAGGCCAAATCGTTAACCATACAAAAACCTGAACCAAAGTCATTATGTGCGTGATGTGTACCACCAGCAAGATGACACGCTATACCGTGTTTAAGTGCTAAGCGGGCTGTCTGTAGCGTTCCTTGAGGGGCTGTAAATGTACGTGCCATAAGCTCTTTTGACCAAGGTAGACCAATGCGACGCATGGCTTTTTCATCTAAGCGGTTGTGCCATAAATCTTGGATATAATTATCGCAATGCACAAGCTCAAGCGGCTCTGGCGTGCCTAATATTGGCTCAACTAGGTTACTGCCGATTAAACCAAGCTCTGCAACATGTTGATATAAATGTGCAAATTTACTCATTACAAAGCGATGCTTAGGATCAAAGCTAAACGAGTAGTTAGGATGGTATACCAAAGGCAAATGAGGATTTAAGCGCATATTTACAAGCTTTATAAAGTTTGCGCTATGGTAATCAACTTAAGAGAATGAGTCTATTGTGAGTCATTAATAAGTGACGCTAATTCGCGATGCAGTAGCTCATCATCGGCTAAGTTTAGCTCTATTAAACGCTTTAAATAAGTAATACTGTCTATATCAATGTGATGGCATTTTAAACCAATATGATCGGCTTCAATATGGCAAATCACTACTTCCATTTTTATTTCTATATCGCTTTGAGGTAATGTAAAACGCAGTATTGCTTGCGTATTGTGGCTGCCAATAAATGCATCACAATTAGTAACCAACGCGCCATGTAACGATAGATCGAGTAATTTACACGGATACTGTTGGCTATCAAAACATAACAGAGCGTTAGTTGAAAATAGCACACGAGAAAACTGTCGACGATTTTGCATAACCTAATTTAGCCTTACTGTTTTTATAATAAATTAAGCATAGCGGGTAATTCTCTACATGCTAGCAAGATGTACTCCTGTAATGCTGGTGACATAAAAAAGCCCTGCAAAGTGCAGGGCTTAAGTTATACAAACATAAAATTAACCAATATTTTTAGCCAATTTTTTTGTACTTAATACGTTTAGGTTGAGTTGCCTCAGCGCCTAGGGTCTTTTTAAGCCACTCTTCATATTCAGTGTAGTTACCATCAAAGAAGTTAATTTGACCTTCATCACGGTAATCTAAAATATGTGTAGCGATACGGTCAAGGAACCAACGGTCATGCGAGATACACATTACACAACCTGGGAACTCTAAAATAGCGTTCTCCAGTGCACGTAGTGTTTCAACGTCCAAGTCATTGGTTGGCTCATCGAGTAGTAACACATTGCCGCCAGCTTTTAATAACTTAGCAAGGTGTAAACGGTTACGCTCACCACCTGATAGGTCTTTAACAAACTTTTGCTGATCGTTACCTTTAAAGTTAAAGCGACTTACATATGCTCGGCTTGGGAACTCAAAGTTACCAATTTTCAGTACGTCTTGTCCGTCTGATATTTCTTGGAAAACAGTTTTGCTTTCGTCCATACCGTCGCGGAACTGATCAACAGTAGCTAGGTGTACTGTTTCGCCAACGCTGATGTTACCGCTGTCTTGCGTTTGCTCACCGCTTATCATTTTAAACAGCGTTGATTTACCCGCGCCATTCGCGCCAATAATGCCCACAATGGCACCTTTTGGCATGCTAAAGCTTAAGTCATCAATTAAAACTCGATCGCCAAAACTCTTACGAAGATTAGTTACTTCAAGTACTTGGTCACCTAAACGCGGACCAGGTGGAATAAACATCTCGTTAGTTTCGTTACGTTTTTGGTAATCAGACTGCTGCATTTCAGTAAACTGAGCCATACGTGCTTTTGACTTAGCTTGACGACCTTTAGGGTTTGAACGAACCCATTCAAGTTCTTGCGCAATTGATTTTTGACGTGCTTTTTCAGATTTTTGTTCTTGCTGTAAGCGCGCATCTTTTTGTTCAAGCCAAGAAGAGTAGTTACCTTCCCATGGAATACCTTCACCACGGTCAAGCTCTAATATCCAACCAGCTACATTATCAAGGAAGTAACGGTCATGCGTTACAGCCACAACAGTGCCTTCGTAATCGTGTAAGAAGCGCTCTAACCATGCAACCGACTCAGCATCCAAGTGGTTAGTAGGTTCATCAAGGATAAGCATGTCTGGTTTTTCAAGTAATAATCGACATATAGCAACACGGCGACGCTCACCACCTGAAAGGTGCTCAATTTTAGCATCCCACTCTGGCAGGCGAAGTGCATCAGCTGCGCGTTCTAAAACGTTGTCGATGTTATGACCATCGTGCGCCTGAATAACAGCTTCAAGCTCGCCTTGCTCTTTTGCAAGTGCGTCAAAGTCAGCGTCTTCCATGGCGTATTCGTTATACACTTCGTCAAGACGTTTAAGTGCATGTTTAACTTCGCCAACAGCTTCTTCAACAGTTTCACGTACTGTTTTACTTTCGTCTAAAACAGGTTCTTGCGGTAAATAACCAATTTTAGTACCAGGCTGAGGATGTGCATCACCTTCAAAATCTTGGTCAACACCGGCCATAATACGTAGTAACGTAGATTTACCAGAACCGTTTAAACCAAGCACACCAATTTTAGCGCCAGGAAAAAAGTGCAACGAAATATCTTTTAAGATAGTGCGCTTAGGTGGCACAACCTTAGATACTCGACTCATCGAGAATATAAATTTATCAGGTAAAACCATGGAGGAAAGCCTTCAAATAATAATAAAAATTTCAATGTTGTATTGTAGTGGCTGACGGGTGAAACAGTCAACGAATGGCGGGTTTTAAAGCACCAAAGGATGCTTGTAAGTAAAGTATAAAATCATGAATAAATTTCATTTGGACATCTATACATCTAGAGGTTGATATTTTTTACTTTCAGTTCATAATTAAGCCTCGGTTTTTATGAGCAGGAGTAAAGTATGCCAATTACAGTAAAAGACGAGTTGCCGGCAATTGCACGTTTACGTCAAGAAAACGTATTTGTAATGCCAAAAAGTCGTGCAAAAACGCAAGAAATACGCCCAATGCGTTTGGCTATTTTAAACTTGATGCCTAATAAAGTAGAAACCGAAGTTCAGTTTATTCGCTTACTTGCCAATTCGCCTTTGCAAGTAAACGTAGAACTACTGCGCCTCGACACTCACCGCAGTAGCAGCAACTCAGAAGAGCACCTTGATACCTTTTACCGTTACTTTTCTGAGGTTAAAGACAACAATTACGATGCATTAATAGTAACCGGTGCGCCACTTGCGCATTTAGAATACGACGATGTAGCGTATTGGGATGAGCTAAAGGTCATTATTGATTGGGCTGAGCAACACGTTACCTCTACGTTATTTTCGTGTTGGGCAGCGCATGCAGCGTTATATCACCGTTACAATTTAAAACGCGATTTAAAAGACGATAAACTGTGTGGCGTATTTACTCACCAGTGTTATTTTGATCACGGTGCACTGACTCGCGGATTCGACGATACCTTTTTGGTACCGCACTCACGCTACGGCCATATTGATATAAATAAAATAAACGCCTGTGAAGAACTCGTTGTACTGGCAGGTTCTGAGCGAGTAGGGGCTTACTTACTTAAAAATAAATCGGGTAGCCAAGTGTTTATAACCGGCCACCCAGAGTACGACGCCGACTCGCTAAAAGCAGAATACGAGCGCGATTGTAAAAAAAGCCCTAATGCACCAAAGCCCGAAAATTACTTTCCGGATGACGATGCAACCAAACAACCTTCAAAAACGTGGCAAAGCCATGCTTTTTTACTTTTTTCGAACTGGTTAAATTACTACGTGTACCAAACCACACCGTATGATATTAATTTAGTTAGCCAAGACGTGAGGACTAACAACTATGCCGAATAACGCGCCTACAAATAATAAGCAAGCCGAAATAAGTGCCGCATTAAAAGAACGCATTTTAATTTTAGATGGCGCAATGGGCACCATGATCCAAGATCATAAGCTAGAAGAAGAAGACTATCGCGGAGAGCGTTTTAAAGACTGGCATGTATTAATTAAAGGTAATAACGATTTATTAAGCCTAACCAAGCCCGACTTAATCACTGATATTCATCGTGGTTTTTTATCAGCGGGCGCCGATATTATCGAAACCAACACGTTTAACTCGACCACTATTTCGATGGAAGATTACGACATGGCAAACCTAAGCCGTGAAATAAACCTAGAGTCGGCTAAATTAGCACGCGCAATTTGCGATGAATTTACGGCTAAAACGCCAGAAAAACCGCGCTATGTAGCCGGTGTTTTAGGGCCGACATCTAAAACGTGTTCAATTTCGCCAGACGTAAACGATCCGGGTTACCGAAACGTTACTTTTGATAAGCTAGTTACTGCGTATGTAGAGTCTACCCTTGCATTAATGGAAGGCGGCGCCGATTTAATACTAATCGAAACTATATTCGACACGCTTAATGCAAAAGCCGCCTCGTTTGGTGTAGAAGAAGCCTTTGAACAAGCAGGGCGCACATTACCAGTTATGATCTCGGGCACTATTACCGACGCTTCTGGTCGTACGCTTTCTGGGCAAACAACCGAAGCATTTTATAACTCTATTCGCCATATTAAGCCTATTTCGATTGGTTTAAACTGCGCGCTTGGCCCTGATTTACTGCGCCAATATGTAGAAGAGCTTTCGCGCGTGTGCGAAACCTTTACATCGGTACACCCTAATGCGGGCTTGCCTAATGAGTTTGGTGAATACGACTTAGAAGCGCCTGAAATGGCAGCCGAAATTATCGATTGGGGTAAATCGGGCTTTATTAATATAGTAGGTGGATGTTGTGGCACCACGCCTGCGCATATTCGTGCTTTTGCAAAAGGTCTAGCGGGCGTTAAACCACGCCAATTGCCAGAGCTTGAAGTACGCATGCGTTTATCAGGCCTTGAAGCCTGTAACTTAAATTAAGGAGCCAACATGACCCAACAAATAGCAGTATTTACTAATGTCGGCGAACGTACCAATGTAACCGGTTCTGCCATGTTTAAACGTTTAATCATGGAAGAAGACTTTGAAGCCGCGCTAACAGTGGCCCGCGAACAAGTAGAAAATGGCGCACAGGTTATTGATATAAACATGGACGAAGCCATGTTGGACTCAAAAGCCGCGATGGTTAAGTTTTTAAACTTAATAGCCTCAGAGCCTGATATTTCACGCGTACCCATTATGGTCGACTCCTCTAAATGGGAAGTAATAGAAGCAGGCCTAAAGTGTATTCAAGGTAAGGCCATTGTTAACTCTATATCGCTAAAAGAGGGCGAAGAGCCGTTTATTCGCCAAGCTAAAATAATAA
The DNA here is from genome assembly GCF_011378755.1 of Pseudoalteromonas sp. Z1A2. Classification (NCBI taxonomy): domain Bacteria; kingdom Pseudomonadati; phylum Pseudomonadota; class Gammaproteobacteria; order Alteromonadales; family Pseudoalteromonadaceae; genus Pseudoalteromonas; species Pseudoalteromonas sp. Z1A2. The sequence goes on from NZ_WTKX01000015.1 coordinate 21,073, forward strand.
AACGTTTTGGTGCAGCTGCCGTTGTAATGGCGTTTGATACTGACGGGCAAGCTGATACAGCAGACCGCAAATATGAAATATGTGCCCGCAGCTACAAAATATTAGTAGAAGACATTGGTTTTCCACCAGAAGATATTATATTCGACCCTAATATATTTGCCGTAGCCACCGGTATAGAAGAGCACGACAACTACGCAGTAGAATTTATTGAAGGCACACGCCGCATTAAACAAAACTTACCGCACTGTAAAGTGTCGGGCGGGGTGTCAAATGTATCGTTTTCATTTAGGGGTAATAACCCAGTACGTGAAGCTATTCACTCGGTATTTTTATACCACGCCATAAAAGCGGGTATGGATATGGGCATTGTAAATGCAGGGCAACTCGCCGTTTACGACGACATCCCAGAAGAGCTTCGTAAAGCCGTTGAAGACGTAATACTTAACACAGACCCAGGTGCAGGCGAGCGTTTAGTAGAGCTTGCACCAAAATACTCTGGTATGGCACAAGCCGAGCGAGTAGAAGATTTAGAATGGCGCACATGGCCTGTTGAAAAACGCCTTGAGCACGCGCTTGTAAAAGGCATTACTACCTTTATAGATGAAGATACCGAAGAGTGCCGCGCTGCTGCCGATAAACCTATTCACGTAATTGAAGGGCCGTTAATGGATGGCATGAACGTGGTAGGTGATTTATTTGGCGCAGGTAAAATGTTTTTACCACAAGTGGTTAAATCGGCGCGCGTAATGAAACGAGCCGTAGCCTACCTAGACCCATTTATTGAAGCCGAAAAAGAAGAAGGTTCAACCAATGGTAAAATAGTGATGGCGACCGTAAAAGGCGACGTACACGACATAGGTAAAAATATTGTAGGCGTGGTACTACAGTGTAATAACTACGAAGTTATTGATTTAGGCGTAATGGTACCTGCCGATAAAATACTGCAAACCGCCATCGACGAAAAAGCCGATATTATTGGTTTATCGGGCTTAATTACCCCATCGCTTGACGAAATGGTGCACGTAGCAAAAGAAATGAAACGCCGTGGTTTTGAACTGCCGCTACTCATTGGTGGTGCAACTACCTCTAAAGCGCACACCGCAGTAAAAATTGAGCCGCAATATGACAAAGGCGTTGTGTATGTAAATAACGCAAGCCGTGCAGTTGGTGTGGTTTCAAACTTACTATCAAGAGACATTAAACCTGACTTTTTAGCTAAAACTAAAGCTGAATATGTAAAAGTACGCGAGCAACAAGCGCGTAAAAAACCACGCTCTAAGCCTGTTACAATCCAGCGCGCACGCGATAACGCAGCAAAGCTTGATTGGGATAACTACACACCACCAGTGCCTAAAAAGCTGGGCGTGACCGAGTTTAAAAATGTACCAATTGCTACTTTGCGTAAATACATAGATTGGACGCCATACTTTATGACGTGGTCAATTGCCGGTAAATACCCGCGCATAATGGACGATGAAGTAGTAGGCGAGCAAGCGCAAAGCTTATTTAAAGACGCTAACGATATGTTAGACGACCTTGAAAAAGCAGGCAGTTTGCAACCACTTGGTGTAATTGGTTTATTCCCGGCTAACCGCGTGGGTGATGACATAGAAATATACACCGACGAAACACGCAAAGAAGTATTAACTACTTCATGCCATTTACGCCAGCAAACCGAAAAAACCGACTTTGCTAATTATTGCCTAGCCGACTACATAGCACCAAAAGGCACGCCTGATTACTTTGGCGCGTTTGCAGTAACGGGCGGCCTAGAAGAGGACGACTTAGCAAATGCGTTTGACGCACAGCAAGACGATTACAACAAAATAATGGTTAAAGCGGTTGCCGACAGGCTCGCCGAAGCGTTTGCAGAATACCTGCACGAAAAAGTACGTAAAGAGTATTGGGGTTTTGCACCAGACGAAAACCTAGCAAACGATGAGCTAATACGCGAAAACTACCAAGGTATTCGCCCTGCGCCAGGTTACCCAGCGTGCCCAGAGCACACCGAGAAAAAGAAAATTTGGCAGTTGCTCGATACCGAAAAGCGCATTGGTATGCAGCTAACTAGCTCGTACGCCATGTGGCCAGGTGCTGCTGTTTCGGGTTGGTACTTCTCACACCCTGAGGCTAAATACTACGCAGTAGCCGCTGTGCAAAAGGATCAGGTAGAAGACTACGCTAAGCGAACCAATATGACGCTTGAAGAAGCTGAACGTTGGCTATCGCCTAACTTGGGGTATGAGCCGGAATAAAAGCGAAAAGGTTAAATAGCGAAGCGGTCAAAGGTTAAAGCGGTCAGTTTTTAGCTTTCAGCTATCAGTAAAACAAAAACGAGCCAAATTGGGCTCGTTTTTGTTTTAAAGTTTATTAGTGAGCAACTCATTTATTTTATTCGTAACATCTTTTGGAGTTGGTTTAGTCGTTTGGTGTTTTAACCAATCTATTAGCTCCACTCTGACTTTAAAGCCTTCTTTAATGCAATAGCTTTGGGAGCTTACCCAAATATCAGGTGCACCAATTGAGCCTCGGCCATACCAATTACAAATACTATAACCTTCACTCTCAATTTTATTTTCAATAATGTTAGTGTAAACGGGTATGGTAACAACCATAACTAATAAAGTTATTCCACACAGTTTGAACCACTTATTCAGTAGGCTTGGGCTAATTTCAGTGTTCTTAATTTTTAGCCAGAGTAAGCCTGTTAGCGTCCCAAACATTGGAACGCACAAAATTAAACTTGGGCTAAAGCTGCGTTCTTTAAAAATGAGGGCGTTGTTGTTTAAAGCTTCAATTACTGACGATACTTCAACCCATGCCGCAAAAGGTGAGGCTATGGTAAAAATTAAAAACAGTATAAATAAAAAAGCATGTTTAATATTTTCGCTTAAAGTTAATTTTTCAGATGTCATTAAATTATCGTAATTCATTTTAAGAAAGGTAAACCGAAAATTCGGTGCATAAATTCTATGGGGCTTTCTTCATACAAGCGTTGAGCATCATGCAATTGATTTTGTGCTCTTTGTATATTACTTTTTAAGTTTTTTTCCGCTACTCTTAAGCTTGAAGCAATTTTTTCAGATAACTCATCACTATCGATAAAAGTATAAGCAAAAAAAGTTAATGCAGTACCAATCACTATTACAGCTATCATCGGACCTACAGCAACAACAGCAGCTGTGCCTACAATAGAAGAGACAGCATACCATGCAATGCTAGATGATGTAGCGGCAATAGCAACATCAACAGAGAAACCACCTATAAAGTCGTGCCACAGCTTCTCATCATTAACTAATTGTTCTACTGTATGAAATCCTGCAGATATAAGAATGCTAACCAAAAAGCCTGTTTTAATTGATTTTTTTGCGCCGAGTTTACCTATACCAAATGATACAAGTTGTGGGTTGTTCGCTAAATAGCGAGTTCCAGTGAGGTGCCGTCTTAGACCTGGATAACCTTTGAAAATTATATAGTTTTTCCCTGAATAACTTTTTACTTTAAAAGTATCAAAAGCTTTTCCGCTTCTTTTCATTTCTGTTGCTATAGCCGTAACTGCAACTATATCCATCCCAATTGGAATAAGGCCTGAACTATTTTTTATCCAGTCTCTATAAAGTGGCCATAAGTCAGATGAAATATTATTTTTCTCAAATACAGTCTCAAACCAATTAATAATTTTACCAGGACTTTGCCCAGCAAGCTTTTTTAGGCTAACAATATAATCAACAAATTCAGATGCATTCATGTGAACTAGATTATACTGGTTTGACTTTAAGGTTGCAGATAACTGCTTTTCTTTTTGGCGGCTTCTAAGATCTTCCCTGGCGGATATTAACATTTTATTTCCCTATAAATAGTATGTACCTATAATGCATCTATATTATACAATTTGTATGTATAGTCAAAGTTTAAAGTCGGGATTTAGATTTTTAACTCAAAATTATAAATGTCTTAAACATTTAACTTTAAACGATAACACTCAAAACTTTTTATTTGTTACATATTAATAGGCTATTAATGAAGTATCTAAATTACATCTTACTTTGCATATATCTATTTTTCACATCGAACACATTTGCGCTTGAGCAGAAATATCACGAGAGTGTTTTACCTGTTATTGCTGCTTTTAAAACGCAGGATAAAACTGCGATTGCTGCGCATATTCGCTACCCTCTAAAAAGGCAATATCCATTGCCTGACATTAAAAATGAAGCTGAGTTTATTAAACGCTTTGATGAAGTGTTTGACGATGAACTTGTTGCCGTTATTGCCAGTTCAAACATTAATACTGATTGGGAGAAAGTAGGTTGGCGCGGTATTATGCTATATAACGGTGTTTTGTGGGTAGATACAGACGGCAAAATTATAACTGTAAATACTCAAAATGTTAAAGAGCAAGCATTTGCTGAACGATTAATTGAACACGATAAGCAATCTCTGCATTCAAGTGTTAATACTTTTAAAAAACTAATACTCAATTGGAAAACGGCTAACTACCATATTCGCGTTGATGATCTAGACGATGGGAATTACCGTTATGCTGTATGGAGTATTGATAAAAAAATTAGCGAAAAGCCCGACATGATTTTATTAAACGGTGATATTACCTTTGAGGGTAGTGGCGGGAATCATCACTATACGTTTAAAAATGGACGTTACAGTTATGTGTTACAAGTAACCATTATTGGTTGTGATACATCACCGCCAGGCTGGCTTGAAGTTTACAAAGACGAACAACGGGTTTTATCTGAAGATGTTATAAGCGCTATTTAATTTAGTATTAGCAACTTACTTAATAATGAGTAATGTTTTTTAGTACCAAACGTTCTAGTAATTAGTATTTTAATAAAATAGTTCTAAGTGGTAGGCTAAAAAGTAGTAAGTAAATTAAAACCGTCCACGCGCTGTAGGGAGTCGTCCTGTAAAGCGCTTTGCAAGGAGTCTAGTATGATCACCCTTACCATTAATGGTAATAAACATGAGTTTTCTGGCGACCCGTCAACGCCAGTATTATGGTACCTGCGAGATGAATTGAATTTAACGGGCCCTAAATTTGGCTGTGGTATGGCACAGTGCGGTGCGTGTACTGTGCATATTGATGGGGTAGCGCAGCGCTCATGTGTATTACCGGTATCGGCTGTAGTGGGGCGCAATATTACCTCTATTGAAGGGCTAAGCGAGCAGGGCGATCATCCAGTGCAAAAAGCGTGGGTTGAGCATAAAGTGCCGCAATGTGGATTTTGTCAGTGCGGACAAATTATGCAAGCGGCAAGCTTATTAGCAGCTAACCCCAACCCAACTGATGATGAAATAGTGAGTAATATGTCGGGCAATATTTGTCGTTGTGGTACATACCCACGTATTCATAAAGCGATTAAGTCGGCGGCTAAAACCATGGCGGGGGTTGAATATTTTGACCCTAATGAACAAGGGGAAGAGGTATGAAAAACGACAATACGTACTTTGACCTAAACCGCCGCCAATTTTTAAAAACTAGCGCAATAGGCGCATTGGTATTAGGCACATATTTTGTAGGCAGTGCGCCAAAAGCATTTGCTGGCGTGTTAGAGCAACCGTCTGAGCAAGCAAAACGTGCTAACTTATTTATAGCTCTGCGCCCCGATGGCATGGTTGAAATAACCTGCCATCGCTCTGAAATGGGTCAGCAAATTCGCACCGCGATTGCACAAATAGTTGCCGATGAAATGGAAGCCGCGTGGGATAAGGTTATTGTTATTCAGGGTAAGGGCGACCCTAAATACGGCGATCAAAATACCGATGGCTCGCGCAGTATTCGCTACAACATGAAGCGCCTGCGTGAAATGGGCGCAAGTGTGCGTTACATGATGCAGCACGCTGCCGCTAAGTATTGGAAAGTTGACCCGCAGACCTGTACAGCCAATCAACACGTTGTTACACACAGCTCAGGTAAATCGCTTACTTATAAAGATTTAATCGACTTAGCGCTTACAATAACGCCACCAGAAGCTGACAAACTAACACTTAAAACACGCAAAGAATGGCGCTACATTAATACTGGCATGGCGCACATAGATTTAGCCGATTTAGTAACAGGTAAAGCAATATTTGCAGCCGATGTACGCGAACCACAAGCGCTAGTGGCTATAATTGAACGCCCGCCGGTAGTAGGCGGTGTTGTTAAGTCATTTGATGCCAGTGCTACAAAAGCGATAAACGGCGTTGTAGATGTTATTGAAATTCCTGCACCAAAAGGCGCACCGCAGTTTCAGCCAAAAGGCGGTATTGCGATTATAGCTAAAAACACATGGGCTGCATGGCAAGGGCGTAAAGCATTAAAAGTCGTATGGGATGATGGCAAAAATGGCGATTACAATTCAGAAGAATTTAAAAAGTCATTACTAAAAACAGTACAAACTCCACAGGCAAACATACGTGATAAAGGCGATGCCATGGGCGTGTTGGCTAAATCGAGCAATAAACTCGTAGCTGATTATTACGCGCCGCATCTTGCTCAAGCACCAATGGAGCCGCCGTGTGCAACAGCTATGTACAACAAAGATAGTGTTGATATATGGGCTGCTACGCAAAATCCACAAGCCGATATGAAAACAGTGGCTGCAATGCTTGGCATGGATGAGAGCAAAATTAATGTTCACGTTACTATGCTCGGCGGCGGCTTTGGGCGTAAGTCAAAACCTGACTTTTCAGCAGAAGCAGCTTACCTTTCAATGAAAGTAGGCAAACCTATTCGTGTGCAGTGGACGCGTGAAGACGACATACAACATGGCTTTTACCATGCAGTTTCAGCTCAGCACATTGAAGCATCGCTAGATAAAAATGGCGCTATAGAATCTTATTTACACCGCACCGCGTTTACACCCATAGCATCTACTTTTAAAGATGGTGCAGCCACTCCTATGAGCGGTGAACTGCGCTTAGGGTTTACCGATAACCCAATTAACACACCTAACATGAAGTTAGAAAACGGTGATGCGCAAGCCAAAGCACGAATTGGTTGGATGCGCTCTGTATCAAATATTTTTCATGCCTTTGCTATTCAGTCATTTATTGGCGAAGCGGCGCACAAAGCCGGTCGCGACCAAAAAGACTATTTACTAGACACCATAGGTCCGAGTCGCATTGTTGATGTAACTGAGCAAAATGCCACATACGATAATTACGGTGGCGATAAAGAGGTTTACCCTTTAGATATTGGCAGACTGCGCCATGTTATTGAAAAAGTAGCTGACATGAGTAAATGGGGGCGAGAACTTCCTAAAGGGCGAGGTTTAGGCATAGCAGCACACAGAAGCTTTTTAACTTACGTAGCTACGGTAGTTGAAGTAGAGGTGTCGGATGCTGGCGATTTAAACGTAATTAAATCGTGGGTTGCCATTGATGCGGGTACGGTTGTAAACACCGACACCGTTAAAAACCAAACCCAAGGTGGCTCTATTTACGGAATTACAACTGCAATCAGCGATGGTATTACCTTTGATAAAGGGCGCGTACAGCAAAGTAACTTTCATGATTATCGCGTACCGCGTATGAGCGATTCACCTCTTGAGATTGACGTTGAAATTGTACAAAGCGATGCACCACCAGCAGGGGTAGGAGAGCCATCTACACCAGTTTATGCGCCAGCATTATGTAATGCTATTTTTGCAGCGTGTGGAAAGCGTATTAGGCAGTTACCAATAGGTGACCAGCTAAAAGCGTAACTAAATAACCTACAGCTTAAACAAAAAAACCGCCAAAATGGCGGTTTTTTTAGAAGTTAGCGATTAGTGAGTTTTTTCAAACTCATCAACTTCACGCTCTGCTTCTTCTTTAGATTTACCATACTGCTGCTGGATTTTACCCACTAGCTCTGTACGGCTACCTTCAATTTTATCTAAATCGTCGTCAGTAAGATCGCCCCATTTTTGCTGAGCCTTACCTTTAAGTTCGTTCCAATTACCTTTCATACGATCGCTGTTCATAAGTTTCTCCTTACTTAGATTTAATTAACGTTCAGTATAAAAGGAGCAAGGCGTATACCAATAAGTTAAATTTTTATTTTGCATTTATAATCATGGTGTTATGTTTTTATTGGGGCAGTAATAATTAATTTTTTGAGCACATCCTTAAAAAATGTACAGAGCGGTCTGTAATTATTTCTGATTATGTAACCCTTAATTAAATCCTTTATAACCACATAGCTTTAGCGGCGCGTTTATTTTTGGTTTTTGTTACAATGCACACAAAGCAATTTTGGGTAAATAGCTGTGCTGCCGGTTCAAGACATATATCAACAACTCGTTACTACATTACAAAGTAATCCTATTACGTTATTACAAGCACCGCCTGGTGCGGGTAAATCTACGTGGTTGCCGCTACAACTAATGCGTGACGGGCATTTTAAACGTATTGTAATGCTAGAGCCTCGCCGTTTAGCTGCACGTAATATTGCAAGTTACTTAGCAAAGTGCCAAAACGAGAGTGTTGGGCAAAGTGTGGGTTTGCGGATTAGGGGCGAGAGTAAAGCAAGCGCTAATACGCGCCTCGAAATAGTCACCGAAGGCATGTTAACGCGCATGTTGCAAAACGACCCCGAATTAAGCGATATTGATTTACTGATATTTGATGAATTTCATGAGCGTTCAATTGCAGCCGATACCTCACTTGCCTTTGCGCTCGAGACCCAAAGTGCGCTGCGTGAAGATTTAACCATTATGCTTATGTCGGCAACTCTTGATACTGAGCGTTATACAGCGTTTTTTGACTGCCCTGTAATTCAATCAAGCGGTCGCAGCTACCCAATAGACGAAATATACATACCCATAAAAGATGAAAGCCGCTGGCTTGATGCAATTCCTAACATAATAAAACAAGCACTTAATGAGCAAACAGGCAGCGCATTGGTATTTTTACCTGGGCAATTTGAAATACTACGCGTGCAACAAGCACTGAGCGATTTACCCAGTAACTGCCAAGTTGCAACACTATTTGGCGAGCAAGATAAAGCCAATCAGCAAACTGCTATTGCTCCTGCACCAAACGGCATGCGCAAAGTAGTGCTTACCACCAATGTAGCCGAAACCAGTTTAACTATTGAAGGCATACGCATTGTAATTGACAGCGGCAAGCGCCGTGCAGCGACCTTTAATTTAAAAACAGGAGTTACAGAGCTCACAACACAAAGCATATCGCGCTCGTCTGCTGTGCAGCGTGCAGGGCGTGCAGGACGAATAGAGCCGGGCATTGTTTATCGAATTGGCTCAAAGCAAACCTTCGAGCGACGTAATAGTCACGACAATCCCGAAATACTCACATCAGACATAAGCCAGCTTATGCTTGAGGCAAAGCAGTGGGGAGCCAGTATTGATGAGCTAACCTTGCTCGATAAGCCCACTGAACAACAATGTGAGCAAGCAAGTAACCTGCTTAACATGCTAGAAGCTATTGATAGCAAAGGTAAGCTCACACCGCTTGGCAGTAAAATGTTAGGTTTTGGTGCTGATATTCGTTTGGCGCATATGCTATTAAAAGCACAAATACTTGATGACCAACTCCCTGGTATTTTTAGGCTCGCTATTTATTTAGTGGCATTACTTGAGAGCCGAGTAAATAGTGCAAACGAGTTGAGCTTAGCGCTGCATAGCCAGCAGCAACGTCCGCATCCGGTATTTAAACAACAGTTAAAATATTGGCAAAGCCGCTTAAAAGTAAAAGACGAAAACAGCGAATTAAATACGCATTATATAAGTTTGCTGGTGGCATTGGCATACCCCGATCGCATCGCTAAAAAACGTGGTAATGGTTATTTACTTGCCAATGGTGCTGGTGCTGAGTTAAATGCCGATTACTGGCACAACGACGATTACTTAGCTATAGCAACCATGGGCGGGCACAAAGGTGGGCGTATATTTGCAGCCACCGCGCTTAACCCATTTGAGTTACAAGAATTTTTACCGCATTTATTTAGTGAACTTACTCGTTGTGAGTTTGATGAAAAATCAGCGCGCTTTATTCACCAAGATGAAGTAAAGCTCGGGGCTATAACGCTCAGCAGCCAGCCTAGTAAACAAAAACTAGATAAGAGCGAGCGTGCTAAAGCGTGGCTTAACTTATTTGCTAAACACGGTTTTGCATTATTTAACGAGCAACCTGATGCGCAACAATTGCTGATACGTATGAGCCTAGCAAGTAATTTAATGCCCGATAAATTCCCGCAAATAAACGAGCAACAACTTATTCAAAATGCAGCGCAGTGGCTAGGCGTGTTTTTAGAAGATATTAAAACGCTCACGCAGCTTAAAAAGTTTAACTACTTTGAAGCATTACAAAACTGCTTTGATTGGCAACAACAAACCACGTTAAAAGCTTTGTTACCTTTGCGCTTAACGGTGCCCAGTGGCTCAAATGTAAAAATAGAATACCAACTTGATGGCCCCGCAAAGCTAAGCGTGCGTATGCAAGAAGTTTACGGCTTGACCAGTACGCCTATGCTTGCCAACGGTAGATTGCCATTGCTTATGGAGCTGCTATCGCCAGGTAAACGTTCATTGCAACTTACTCAAGATTTAGCCCACTTTTGGGCTAGCAGTTACCGCGATGTGCAAAAGGAAATGAAAGGCCGCTACCCTAAACATTTTTGGCCAGACGACCCAGCCAACAGCGTTGCAACAAATAGAGTAAAGAGCAAAATGTAATTTGCCGTATTTTATAACTTTATTTACTTTAAATAGTGTGTTTTTATATTAAAAACAATAAGGAATGTTAAAAATGAAAATTATATTTGCTGCTTTACTTTTACTCTCATCGGGTGTCAGTGCTAACAATTACCAAGAAGAAGTTGATAAATTTTTTGAATTGTACTCTGATGAAAAAATAAGCGATGCTGTTGATTCCATTTACGCAAGTAATAAATATGTATCGTCGATACCTGACCAGGTAAAACAGATAAAAACACAGCTATCCTCACTTGATGATCTTGTTGGTGAAATTAATTTCATTAATAAGGTTTCTGATTATAAAGTTGGGGAGCTTTTTGTTCATGTAACCTACCTAGTAACCTACGATAGGCAGCCTATTCGTTTTGAATTTCAATTTTTTAAAGTGAAAGAAGGTTGGAGAATTTATTCAATGTCTTTTGATGACAATATCGATGAAGATATAAAAGAACTAGCAAGAAAAGCTGCGCTAAAAAATTAATGTATTAATAAATTTAGTCGTTTTAGTAAAAATACTTCTTTAGAAAGAATCGTTATGAAGTGCAAGCTAAGCTTTCTATTAATTATATTTCTTAGCCTTTTAGCCCGTGCCGATGATATTGGCAATCAGCATATTCCGTATCAACCGGATGACTCACGTACTCCTGATGGCAAAGAGCAGATGCGCAAAGGTATGAGTTTTTACTTAGGTGCGCACACGTTGTTTGAAAGCACACTGCTTAATACATTTGTGTTTAACAATACAGGCTTTGCTATTCGTTATAAGAGTCATGCAAAGGGCATTCACCCACAAAGTAAGCAGCCAATAGAATACACCTCCACAATGATGGAAGTAATAGAAGTTGAAAACGGTAAAGTGGCGATGATCCGCAAGTATCACGAATAACAAATAAGGATATATATGAAACATTTACTTATCGCACTATCAATATTAATGCTTAGTGCATGCGCTAGTACAAAAAGTGATTTTAGATTTGATGGTTCTACACCTGAGTCAACTCAGGCCGGAGTTAATAAAGTTTTAAAGACATTAAAATCTCAAGATGTAATGCGCTTTATAGGCGCCTTAATTACAATTCAATTTTCTGATGTGCAAAGCGCAGAAGATGTTTTAGGCGACCCAACCATGATGAATGAAATGAATTATTTTATTATTGGTAAAAAAATTGATGGCTTAAATTATTATGAAGTACTGGATCTTGCGAGTACATCTTCATCGAAAGTGGAAGTTTCGGTAGCGAAATAGTTTCAGCTTTTTGCATTACATTAAATGTGTAATACCAATTCGCAATAATACTTAATCATTTTGCGGGGCTAGACGTCTCGCTACCTGCGTTAAAAAATTCTCATTTAGAACAACTAAATAGCTAATTTTTTGCCTAGCTATCAACACGTTTTTCCGCCCTCACAATAGACTACTTAATTAAGCGAATTGGTATAATTTTATGTCTATATTAAATATATTATTGAAAGTGCTAACGTTTTAACGCTATAAAACTTAATAGTAAGCTTTGTTTATACCTGCTCATGAATTTATACTACGCTTTAGTAAGAAGCTAATTATTATAATTTAGATGAAGAAGTCTAAAACATAAAACGTAAGCTACTTTGACTTAATTCTACACGATTAGATAGAGACTATGACATTAAGATTTTTTGTAATAATAGGTACTTTGATTTTAATGTGCTTTGTAACAGGTTTATTAGTTGGGTACCGCTATTTTTTTAGCCTGCCGACTATAAACACTAGTATTGAAGATTATCAAAATCGTGAATTGCTGAGTCTTAAAATTGCGCTTGATAGAGAGTTTATATTTTTAGAAACACTCAATTATGACTACGCCGTATGGGATGACACCTATGATTATATGGCTGATTTTGACGCAGAATATGTAGATTCAAACTTTGTAGGGGATACCTTCTATTCTCTCAAAATTGATGGTGTGTTTATCTACGATGTAAACTTTAATATGGTTTACGGACAAGCGTATGATTATATGAAGCATACGGAGTTTGATGCGCCTGATTTAGATTTACAGGTTAATAAATTAAACCGCGCAATTATTCCTAATCCAAAAGCCTCTGAAGACGACAACAGTTTAAGCCATTCTGGTTTTTTACAAACAGCGGGCGGCCCTATCATGTTTGCATCGCATGTAATAAAGCGAACAGATAAAACAGGTGAGCCTGTTGGTAGTATTGTTTTTATAAAAAAAGTAAGACCGTCGTTGATCAAATCCTTAGCGGAAATTGCACAAGTGGAGCTTAGCTATTCACAAATAGAACACGGTAGTTCTTTAAACGATATTGCGACGCTTAAAGGGAGCCTCCAAGAAGAGGACATTGCCACTCAAAGGAAGAGGGTGATTCTAGATGTAAATGGTAAGCCATTGCTTGCTTTGAACATTAAGCACCATCACCAAACACTGCCAGTTTTATTTGATCATTATTTAAAGCTAATTTTGTTAATGTTTTTTGCAATGTCATTATTAGGTTTTTATATTGTAAATCGTTATTTTATTGAACCGCTTATTAGTGGTGCGTCCGCTATTAATTCAATGTTGGTTAAAAACGATTTACAGCCTTTGAGGTTCACTAATCAATTTTTAGAAATGCGCGTTTTAATTAGCGGTTTTAATGCGTTAATTAAACAAGTAAAAGAGCAAAATTCTAAGCTCGAAAAAATAAGTAAAATTGATGGGTTAACCCAAATTTACAACAGGCGTGCCTTTGATGAAATTATAGCGGCTCAGTGGAAGCAGGCTCAACAGCAACAAAATGCCTTTGGAGTAATATTACTTGACGTAGATCACTTTAAAAATTATAACGATTTTTATGGTCACCAAGGCGGAGACAACGCTTTACAGCTCCTAGCTGGTAAATTACAACAAATGGCAAAGCAAAACACAGGAACAGTTGCGCGCTATGGCGGCGAAGAGTTCATATTATTCTTTAAAGAGCTTTCTTATGAAGAGTTTGTAGATATATCTCAGCAATTGCTTTTGGCGGTTCGGGAGTTAAATTTACCTCATGAAGCGTCGCCTATACGTAAATATTTAACAATTAGTGCTGGGTGTGTATTTGCTACAAAAGAAACCTTAAGTGGTAATAATGTGTCTATCCAATCACTAATTAAAGAAGCCGACATAATGCTCTACGAAGCGAAAAACTCAGGTAGAGATAAAACATCAATCAAATCTGTATAATTTAAGTCAATTATTAAAGATGCATCAGCTGTTTTTTATTATAAAACGCTTAAACCTCTTTCCCGCCATGGCTCTGTGCTAGGTCATCAAGTTCGGCGCAAGTGTAATCAAAACCACTTTCGTCGTATTCGTATGTCACTTTTACACTATCGCCGCCATTAAAAAGTCGTGTTTTTACATCGTTAACCGGCCAGTCTTTGAGCTCGTGTAAAAATCGGTTAGCAACTTGTGATGATTCAAAACAATAGCGAATTTCTGTTTTCATAAATAATAAAGCTCTGGCTGTTTACCCCAGCTGCTAGCGCATTATTAATGGGGCGTTCATGATTCGGTTACAAAAAATAAAGAGTTAAATTGTAAATTTTGTGTTTCAATAAATGCATTAAACTCGGTACACACTAACGTACTTTAATTAACAAATGATGACGACTTTACATGCATTATAAATTTGCTCTTATCGCAAGCTCGGTTTTTATACTAAGCGCTTGCGGTAGTTCAGGCTCCGATGATACGCCAAGCGTTAACGGAAATAAAATCCCCATTTTGTCAGTCGCTGATATTCCTAGTGAATTAAGTAAAGGCCAAACAATTGAGCTAACAGCAACAGCCAGTGATAAAGACGGCACTATTACATCTGTTGTGTGGCAACAAACGCAAGGGCCTGAACTAATTAGTGGGCCTTTAAAGGCAACAACTACTTCAGTAACACTGCTAAATGCGCAAAGTTATAAGCCTGTTGATTATGCTTTTTCGGTAACAGCAACCGATAACGAAGGGGCAAGCAGTGTAAAAACGCTAAGCTTTACTGCACGTAATAATATGGATGACATTAGCGCCGCACGGTTACTACACCAAGCAACAATGGGACCTAAGCTTAGTGAAATACAAAACGCACAAGGTTTAAGCGAGCAGCAATGGCTTGATAAACAAATAGCGCTACCTATTAATTATCACCGTGATTATTTAGTAAAGTTAAATGACGATGATGACTTTAAATACATAAGCCGCATAGACGCATGGTGGAAGGCAGTAATGCAAAGTGACGATCAACTTCGTCAACGTGTTGCATTTGCGTTAAGTGAAATATTAGTAGTGTCGGATGAAAACAGTGCCTTAAGAGGCCAACCTGAGGGCATGATCACTTATTACGATTTGCTACTAAAGCATGCCTTTGGTAATTATCGTGACTTACTCGAAGATGTCACGCTTTCGCCTATTATGGGAACTTACTTAAGCCATTTGGGTAACGAAAAAGCAGACGATGCACTTAATATTCGCCCAGATGAAAATTACGCACGTGAAGTAATGCAGTTATTTACTATTGGCCTTGAAGAGCTAAATCTAGATGGCAGCGCCAAGCTTGATGCACAAGGTAATACTATTGCTACTTACGGACAGGTCGAAATAGAGGGTTTTGCACGCGTATTTACTGGTTGGACGTTTGCCGATAGTGAAACATTTAAGCGTAAAAGTCGTGACTATATTAAACCAATGGAAGCATTTGACGAGTACCATTCTAGTAAACAAAAAACCTTACTAAATGGCGAGGTTATACCACAAGGTTATACAGCAGAAGAGTCATTGCAAATAGCGCTCGATAATTTATTTAACCATCAAAATGTTGCGCCATATATTACTAAGCAACTTATTCAGCGATTAATTACGTCAAATCCAACCCCCCAATACGTTGAACGAGTAGCTAATGTATTTATTGATAATGGCGCCGGTGTACGCGGCGATTTAGCGGCTGTAGTAAAGGCTATATATTTAGATGATGAAGCACGGCATTTTGGCTCAGTGCTTAACTATCAAGGTAAAATTAAAGAGCCTATTTTAAAAACCGTACAGTTTTGGCGAAATCTCGATGCTAAATCTTTGGCTGGTTACTATAAAACATGGAATTTAATAAATAGCTACGGGCAAGGACCCATGCAGTCGGCTTCGGTATTTAACTTTTTTAGGCCTGATTATCAAACCGCAGCTTTGCGAAATGAAGGTATTGTTGCGCCAGAGTTACAAATAGCAAACGATGCGACACTGATTGGCACCATGAACGCGCTTTACGCAAGTTTAGTGTGGAGTACCGCTGAAGCACACAGTGATTTAAATTCAAATGGTATTTATGTTTATATTCAAGACGACATGAATGTTTTAGAGAAAAACGGTGTTAGCGCGCTATTAACTCAGTACAACACGTTATATTTTGCAGGCGCAATGAGCAGTGGCACACGCCAAGCATTACTTGATTTAGATGCCTACTTTAATGAAGAGCAATACCGTGAACGGGTTTCGTATTTATTATATATGATTGCTATTTCACCTGAATTTAACGTGCAGTATTAGGAGCGCATAATGAGCATTAATAGAAGAGAGTTTTTGTCGTTATGTGTAAAAGGCAGCGTATCGGCTGCCGCGTTAACGAGCCTGCAATTACAAGCATTAACTGGAGCGACTAATGCCGTTGAGCTAGGTGATTATAAAGCATTAGTGTGTGTGTATTTATACGGGGGGAATGATTCGTTAAATATGCTCGTTCCGCTTGAAGGCGAGCAACGGAGTTTGTACAAGCAAAGCAGGCAAAACCTAGCGGTAGAGAGCCCACTTGAGCTAAGCATTAAAAGCCAGTTTGCAGGTGGCGTAGGTATTCATCCTTCACTTGAACCGATACAAAATGTGTTTGAATCTCAAAATTTAGCATTTATAGGCGGGGTAGGTACTTTACTCGCTCCCACAACATTGAATGACTATAAAAATAAAACAATAGGTTTGCCTAAGCATTTGTTTTCGCATAACGATCAGCAAGCTGCGTGGATGTATGGTCGAGAAAAACAATCACTTAATAGCGGGTGGGGCGCACGACTTTTAGAGCGTTTAGAGTTACAAGATGAGTTTGCAGCTAATGTATCACTCGACGGTACTAATTTATGGCAAACGGGAAGTGCTAGCAATGCATTTGCGCTTAACAAAAGCGGCATTAGTAGTATTAACGCGTTTGGAGGGTATCAACCTCGTAGCGAGCACGTAACCGCTATTATGAACCGCTTACTAGGCAATACGAGCCATCCGTTAAGTACAGCTTATGCCAATGGCTTAACAAGTGCGATAAATAACACTCAAGCAATGAACAGCGCGTTAGAAAGCGCGCCTGCACTTATTACCCCATTTAGCGATAATAGCCTTAGTGAGCAATTTGCCGCAGTCGCTAAAACAATTAGCGTACAGGCAAAGTTGAGTACTCAACGCCAAGTGTTTTTTGTTTCTATGGGGGGGTATGATACCCACGACAACCAATTAACAACGCACCCTGCTTTATTAAATACGTTAGCTCAAGGGTTAAGTGAATTTGATAGTGCGATGAAAGAGCTTGATATGGCTGATAAAGTGACTACGTTTACTATGTCTGATTTTGGTCGCACGTTGACCTCAAATGGCGATGGCACTGACCATGGTTGGGCAGGGAACCAAATAGTAATGGGCGGCGCAGTAAAAGGCGGCAATATATATGGCGAGCTATTAACTCAACATTTGGATGGGCCACAAGATACCGGTGGCGGGCGTTTAATTCCTAGTGTTGCTAATGAGCAGTACTTTGCCACATTGGCTCAGTGGTTTGGTGTGCCAAGCTCTGAGCTTGTTGATATTTTTCCAAACTTGAGTAACTTTGATCACACAACATTGGACTTTTTTGTGTAATTAGTCGCTAATAGTAATCTAAAAGCGCTTGTTAGTAGTATAAGCTACTGTTTAATAGTGCTTAATTGTTTTAATAATAAAAAATCACACAATATAGGAATCATAAAATGAAAGTTTTAGTGAGCTTAGTTAGTCTAATCGCCTTTTTACTCGTCATACTGCCGGGGCCTTTGTATAAATTTGGTATTGTAGAGCTAGGAACTGCGTTTGCTGGTTTTAAATTTGGTGTTTACGCTGGTGGCGCTGCATTGGTGCTACTTATAGTACAAGCGTTATTTATGCGTAAAACGTTAACGCTAAGCAGTGGTGTTATTGCGCTTGTGTTTTCGGTTGTGGCTATTGCTATGCCACTTAACATGATGAACAAAGCTAAAAGCGTACCGGCAATTCATGATATTTCAACAGATTTAGTTAACCCACCAAAATTTGTAGCAATTGCGCCACTTCGTGCTGAAGCACCAAATCCAGTAGAGTACGCGGGTGAAGAAACGGCAGTACAACAACGCAAAGCATACCCTGAACTGGCAACGTTAAGCTTTGCACAATCTAAAGCCGATTTGATGGCAGCAAGCGAACAAGCAGTTAAAAATCTTGGCTTTGCAGTGGTAAGTGCAAATACGGCTACAGGTATTGTAGAAGCTACTGATACAACCACATGGTTTGGTTTTAAAGACGATGTGGTAATTCGTATTAAAGATGAAGGCAGCCAGCGTTTTGTTGATATTCGTAGTAAATCGCGAGTAGGGCGTAGTGATTTAGGAAAAAATGCAGAGCGCATTCATTCAATTATTAATGAACTAAACAGCTTACTTGCAAAATAATTAAATTTAGCGCCCTAGTACTAACGATTGAGCCCAAACACTGTTTGGGCTTTTTTGTGCCTATTTTATATTGTCAGGTTCTATTCACGGGCTATGGACTATGCTGTTGATGATTTAAATTTTTAACCACTATGGAGTTATTATGAAAACAGTAGGATATGCAGCAAAAAGCCAAGGTTCTGAATTGACAGAGTTTTCTTTTGAGCGCCGCGATTTGCGAAATAACGATGTAGAAATTGAAATTTTATACTGTGGTGTGTGCCATTCAGATTTACACGCCGTACGAAATGATTGGGGTGGCAGTGACTACCCGCTAGTACCTGGGCACGAAATTGTTGGTAAAGTTATGTCGGTAGGTAGCGACGTTAAAAAATATAAGCAAGGCGACACAGTTGCTGTGGGTTGTATGGTTGATTCGTGCCAAAGTTGCGATCAATGTGATAACGACGAAGAGCAATTTTGCCGCGAAGGCATGGTTGGTACGTACGCAGGCAAAGACCGCGTTAGTGGTGAAATGACCCAAGGTGGATATTCTAAGCATGTTGTTGTACGCGAAGAATTTGTACTTTCTGTACCAGAAAATTTAGACCTTTCACGCGTTGCACCGCTACTTTGTGCAGGTATTACTACGTATTCGCCACTTCATAAGTGGGGCGTAAAAAAAGGTAGCCGTGTTGGTGTTGTTGGTCTAGGTGGTCTTGGTCACATGGCCGTTAAAAATGCAGTTGCAATGGGTGCAAGCGTTACGGTAATTGGCCGTAGTGAGTCTAAAAAAGATGATGCGGTTAAATTAGGCGCTCAGCACTATTTAGTGTCATCTAATGATGACGAAATGAAAGACTCGCAATCTGCCTTTGACGTCATTATAGATACAGTCCCTGTAAAACATGATTTATCTATTTACACACCGCTACTTGATGTAGATGGTACATTAGTTATTGTTGGCCAAGTTGGTCCAGTGGATGAGCTAAGCACGGTGCCATTATTAATGGGTCGCCGTCGTATTGCAGGCTCACTTATTGGTGGTATTGCACAGACGCAACAAATGCTCGACTTTTGTGGTGAAAATAACGTGCTACCTGAGTGCGAAATGATCAACATTGACGAAATTAACACGGCATACGAGCGTATGGAAAAGTCAGACGTACGATACCGCTTTGTTATTGATATGGCATCGTTAAACGCTTAATTTACTAGGTAAATTAAAAATAAAAGAGCCGCTAATTAGCGGCTCTTTTTGTATTTTAAATTAACTCGAACTCAGTTAATTAGTAGCTTGCGCTGTTGGTTGCTGTTTGTTTAGTTGTAAGTAACTTAATAGCCACATACCCAAACCACCTAAAAACAATGCAGCTGCTACGTAACCTGTTTGATTAGGTGCAGCACCTTGCGCTATTGCTATTCCGCCAACCCAAGGACCTATAGCATTGGCAGTATTAAATGCGCACTGTACTAAGGCACCAATCATAGCGTGGCCTTCGGGCGCAACGTCCATTAAAAGCGTTTGAATCAGCGTAGCCAAGCCCACACTGCAACCAATAAAGAAGATCACCGCGTAAAGAGCCCAAATATTATGGCTTGCCGTTACATATGCAAAGGCAAATACAATAGTACATACAAGCGCAAGGCCAGTCGTTTTAATTGCTGATTTATCGGCAGCTTTACCCAGTACATAGTTACCGAGTGTACAACCGATACCAAACATTACCATTGCGATAGAAATAGTATACGGAGCTGTTTTTGTTACCACTAATATGGTGTCGGCAATGTAAGTATAAATACAAAACACTCCGCCAAAGCCAATAATTACAATACCCAAAATGGACCAAACCAGTTTATTTTTAAGTACGCCAAACTCGTTTAGTAAGTTAGAAGGCTTAGCGTTATCGATACTAGGCACTACTTTATAAACAAAAACAAAAGCAATAAAGGCCAGTACTGCAGCGCCAGCTAAACAATAACGCCAACTTAAATTTTGACCTACAAGTGTAACTATAGGCACGCCAACAATAGTAGCCACAGTTAAACCCATAAACACCTTAGACATAAAGCTTGCACGCTTACCTTTTGGGGCAATATCTGATGCTAATAAAATAGCAGCACCAAAATATGCACCATGAGGTAAGCCACTTAAAAATCTAAATATTACAAGCTGCTCAAGCGACGTTGCCATCGCGCTTAACCCGTTTGAGATAAACATTAAGCTTATAAAAATGAGCAATGCTTTGCGCTTTCTCATATTAGCAGTAGTGAGCATTAAAATAGGGGCGCCAACTACAACACCAATGGCGTAAGCACTAATTGCGTAACCACTTTGTGAGGGCGTTGAGCCAAATGTTTCGCTAATTAGTGGCAGCATAGGCATCATCGAAAACTCAGATAATCCTAAAATAAATGTGCCAAGTGCTAATACGAGTAAAATAGCGGTTCTGTTAAGTTGACTAGATGCCGACGTTACATCTGATGTCATAGATGATCCCTTAAGATTTAATTTTAAAAGTGAAACAGCACAATAAATTCTGAATAGAAAATATTATATGTATGCTTAAATTTTGGTGTGAGAGGGTAGTCTGTGAGAGTGCTATTTTAAGTTAAAAAAAGTACAGAGTCATGCATAAATTAGTGTTTTTGTTAGGTTTTTGAAATGTTAATTAGAAGAAAATACTACTTAAAATTTATAAAATAAAAAAACTATTTATAAAGCATGCATCTATAAGGTGTTAAATATTCGCCGAAAGGTTATTTAGAGCTTATATTTACAGTATAGTTACATATTTGTTTAACGTTATTCTGCTAATGTTTTTACTAATTTACTCCTTAAGGTTTTTATATGTTTGGTATTTCTAAAAGAAACGCAAAAATTGAAGAAATGGAGCTTCAATTAATTCAAAAACAGTCTATCTTGTCGGCAATTAACAAGCATGTGGCTTATATAGAGTTTACACCTGAAGGAATAATATTAGACGCAAATCAGTTATTTCTAGCTACTGTTGGTTACAACAAAGAGCAAATAATTGGCAAACATCATCGCATGTTTTGCGAACCTGAATATGCAAAGTCAGACGAATATAGCCAATTTTGGCAAGCATTAAAAACCGGAGATTCTAAATCAGGATCGTTTTTAAGATACAAAGCTAATGGCGATAAGCTTTGGCTTGAGGCAACTTACTTTCCTGTAGAAGAGCATGGCGTAGTCACTAAAGTGATTAAAATAGCCTCTGATATTACGACTAGTTACATACAACGAAAGGCACAAGAAGCGATAGCTAGTGCACTCGATAAAGCATTGGCTACAATAGAGTTTACCCCACAAGGTAATATTTTAAGCGCAAATCAAAACTTTTTAGCGACAGTAGGCTACAGCTTAAAAGATATTGTAGGTAAACATCATAAAATGTTTTGTACTGAAGTGTTTTATGAGAAAAACCCACACTTTTGGAATGAATTAGCGCAGGGGCAGTTTAAGTCAGGAAAATTTAAACGTATTGCCGCCGACGGCTCAGAAATTTGGCTAGAAGCTACTTATAACCCAATATTAGATAGCAAAGGTAATGTAATTAAAATAATTAAGTTTGCATCAAATATTACTGATCGTATACACAATAATAATGCAGTGACTGAAGCCGCTGCAATCGCGTATGAATCGGCGGTAGCTACAGCGCAAACCGCTAAAAAAGGTTCTGAGATACTACAAAGTTCTGTTGCAAACTCAGATGCCATTGTAAGCCAAGTTCTTAAGTCAGTTGATTTAATTAAAAATCTTAATGAACAATCAGCTGTAATAGGCTCCATTGTTTCTACAATCAGCAGCATTGCTGATCAAACTAATTTACTTGCACTCAATGCTGCTATTGAAGCTGCACGTGCTGGTGAATACGGTCGAGGTTTTGCTGTAGTAGCTGACGAAGTAAGGCAACTTGCAGCCAGTACGAGTAGTTCAACTAATGAAATAGCGACCGTTGTTAAAAATAACCAAGAGCTCACTAATGATATATCAAGGCAAATTACGTCGGTTTCAGACTCTTCAGAGCAAGGCCGAGAGCTTATTGCGAATGTATCTGAGGTTATTAAAGAGATTGAGCGAGGGGCTGATATTGTTTCTCAAACAGTCGCTGAGTTAAATACTTAATTTATTATATGACCTTTTAGATTAAACACGCCTAACAACATTCAAAATTGATAAAGTGCGACAATATGTCGCGCTTTTGCTTTTGCAGTTCACACTATAATTACGCCAATTATTACAGTGGCATAAATTAACAATGGTTTATAAAAGCAAAACTCAAAAAACTTACTTACTTTCCCCTGTCGCACTTTTTATTAGCGGTGTGCTATCTACTTTTGCATTTGCCGACGATACGTCTTTAGAAGTAATTGAAGTACACGGACATGCTCAAAATAAGCACTTAGCACTTGGTTCGTCAGAATCGTTATTAAGTGATTTAGGTGTCGACTTTTCAGCTGCGGGCGGCGTATCTAACCTACCTATTTTAAATGGTTTAATGGGCGACAGAGTTAAAGTGTTAATTGATGGCGCAGATGTAACCGCTGCATGCGCTAATCATATGAACCCGCCACTTTCGTATATCTCGGCTAATCAAATTACGTCTTATAATGTGGTTGCAGGCGTGTCGCCAGTGAGTGCGGGCGGCGATAATATTGCTGGCGTAATAAGCGTTAATTCTATTTCACCACAGTATAGCGATAGCAATGAATTAGGTTGGCACTCAGGTTATGTGTCAGCAAAGTACAGTAGTGTTGATAACGGACGTAAGCTTGGCGTAGGTGCACGTTTAGCAAGTGACAAGTTTAGTCTTAATTACCAGGGGTCGTTTAGTGATGCAGGTAGTTATGAAGACGGTAACGGCGATGTAGTGTTAGATACATTGTATCGAGCACAAAATCATAGTTTAACCGCAGCTATGCGCGATGATAAACAGCAATTAGTTATAAAGCTAACGCATCAAAAAATCCCATATCAGGGATTTGCAAATCAGTATATGGATATGACCGATAACACCAGCTACGGTGCAATAGCTCAATACAAACGCTCCTTTGAAAACAGCGAGCTTGAAGGGCAAGTCAACTGGCATAGCGTAAAGCACGAAATGGGTTTTTTCAGTGAAGAAAAAACAGGCATGATGCCAATGAAAACTGATGCACAAGATATAAGTTCGCAGTTAAAATGGCGTATTGCGCTAGATAAAAACAGCAGTATTTTACTCGGCCAAGAATATTACAATTACAGCGTTGATGATTGGTGGCCAGGTATTGAAGGCTCAACCATGATGGGACCAAACGATTACGTAAATATAAATAATGGCAAACGAGAGCGCATAGCAGCATTTGCTGAATATGAGAACCCAATAAATACAAAACTGTGGTTAAACGCAGGCGTACGTATTGAAAGTATTAATACCCAAGTAGGTGAGGTTCAGCCTTACAACGACGGTATGAGCATGATGGATATGGACGATATGAGCAGTATGGATACTATGACCATGAGCGATACGTCTACAGATAATACAGTTGCTGCACAGAACTTTAATGCTGGCGACAGAGATAAAACCGACACTATAGTTGATGCTAACTTATTAATTAACTACCAAATAACAAATTATGATGAGCTGCAATTTGGTCTTGCCCGTAAAAACCGCGCGCCTAATTTATACGAGCGATACAGCTGGGGCGTAAGTAATATGGCAACCACCATGATTGGTTGGTATGGCGATGGTAATGGCTATATTGGTAACCCTGATTTAGACGTTGAAACAGCGCATACTTTAAGTGCTACTTATATTAAATCGGCTAAAGATGACCGTTGGCGATTAAGCACCAATGTTTGGTATACCGATGTGAATGATTATATTGATGCTGATATTGTAAGAAGCTTCAATAGTTATGACTTGGACAACACTGCGCGTAACATTTTGCAGTTTACTAATGTAGATGCCATTTTATATGGTGCTAAAATAGATTTAACAGCCAATATTTATGAATCTAAGGATTTAGGTAACTGGCAGTTACACGCTAATGTTACTAATACGAGAGGCAAGCGCGACGATACTAACCAGCCGCTTTATCAAATTAAACCACTGCAAACCCAGCTAGGTATTAGCCAGCAAATAGGTCGGTTTGAAAACGCATTATCTTGGCAGTGGGTAGATACTAAAAGCCGTGTAAATAATAATCGTTTTGAAAACCAAACAGACAGCTACAGCTTGGTTAATTTAAGCTCAAAAGCCACATGGGATTCATTAACGCTAAGCGCAGAAGTGAGTAACGTGTTTGATGAGTACTACCAACTCCCACTAGGCGGCGTAAGTATTGCAGCACTTAAACAAGATAGCAGCAACGGGTTTGAACAACTTGCTGGGCAGGGGCGTTCATTTAATGTAAGCATTAGTTACGCGTTTTAACTAAATTAAATTTTAAAATAAAGTAAAAGCCATAACTGTGTTATGGCTTTTTTCATACGCTTTAATATGTAAGCCGTAAACTTATTTTTATGAAATATTTGTACGCAAAAAGCGTTCTATTAAGCACGCTTGTACTAATTTTACAGCGTTATTTTAAGGCAATGCAGTAAAAAGCAGTAACTTGTTCATCACCCAATGATTAGGAAATACAGTGTTTAAGCAATTTAAAAATAAAGTGATGGGTGCGCCAACAGCTATGGCCGGTTTAGCTTTGGGTATTGCCAGTATGGGGGGGACATGGGAAAACGTTTTTAATTTAAACTCCCAAGGGCAATTTTTGGGAGCGGTATTAGCTGGCGTATTAGTTTTACTTTTGGCTGCTAAGTTTTTACTACACCCTCATTTATTAAAAGCCGATTTAGCACACCCAGTTGCAGGAAGTGTGATCCCTACATTTGCAATGGCTAATCTTGTTATTTCAAACTCAATTGGGCAATTTAACCCATTGGCTGGTGATATTATGTGGGTTTTAGCTTTTGTGCTGCATCTCACATTTTTGGTGAGCTTTTTATACCAGCGAGCAAAAAAGTTTAACTTTGAGGATATGGCGCCCAGCTGGTTTGTGCCACCAGTAGGGATAATTATTGCAGATGTTACTTTTTCGGGAAATCCGACATTAGCGTGGTTAGCTTATAGTGCGCTGGTTATTGGTATATCAACGTACGCGATAATGCTGCCAATTATGTTTTATCGTTTTTTATTAGCCTTAAAAAGTGACTACGAAATACAGCCAACACTTGCCATTTTAGCTGCGCCTGCCAGTTTAACATTAGCGGGGTATTTTCATATTGTAGCTAATCCATCACTTGTTATAGTGGGGGCATTATTTATATTAGCGATAATAAAAACACTGATTGTTTATGTGTTATTTATAAAGTTATTAAGCAGACCTTTTACGCCGAGCTACGCTGCTTTTACATTTCCAATGGTTATTGGGGCAACTGCATTATTTAAAATGGCTGATTGGATGCAAAGTATAAACCTCGCAATGCCATATGTAGATACAGTTAATTACTTAGCCACGTTTGAACTTATAGTTGCCACGACAGTGGTATGTTATGTAAGTGGTCGCTACTTTTGCCACTTTAAATTATCAAAGCAACAGGTAACATAAAGCTACTCTTGGGTTGCCTGTGGCTCATTACTTTCTTGTTCAGCTAGTTTTTCGCGCTCAGCTTTTGATACATAAGACGGTTTGTTGCTTTTATGCAATTTAGCGTTAGTGCGTTTATCTTTTTTTTGAAATTTAGTGACGATTTTTTTACGACGGTTCACAATTAAATACCCTGTTAATTTTAAGTCGCGCATTATACAGTCATCCTCATAAAAGCTGCTATATAAATATTTAACATGAACTCTGGGCAAGAGATTTACTTGGCCTATTGCAAGTAAGTTCAACGCAGTTAGCGCTGAAAATAGCTGCTTGAGATAGATTTATTATCCAGAGTTCCGGTTATTTACCTTAAGTTACCTGTGTGTTTGGCGTAAAGAGCTATAAGTAGGCACTTCATAGCGTTATAATTACCGCTCTTAGTTATTAATTAAATGGGAATTGTTTTGAAAAAGTTAGCTTTAGCCAGTATTGCTTTATTTGCATTTGGCGCTCATGCGCAGTTAAATAAAAATATTGATAGCGTTGCCGATTACGCAGTAAATACCTACCAAAATGCTCAAATACACACACTAACTAACTTAGTGGCTTTTCCGACGGTTAATAAAAGCGACATTAGCACTCCTCAAAATCCCGATTTTATTGGCTTTAAAGCACTTTTAAAAATGAAAGCCGCAGAGCTTGGTTTTGACTACCAAGATTTAGGCTACACCGTATTAATTGGTATGGGCGAGCAAAGCGAAAAAGTAACGGTAGTAACCCACGGCGACGTGCAACCTGCTAATGCAAGCAAATGGAAACAAAGCCCTTTTATTATTGATACATCTGAACCGGGTAAATTAGTTGGTCGTGGTACTGAGGACGACAAAGGTGCAATAGCAACAGCGCTTTACGCCATGAAAGCAATTAAAGATAAAGGCATAGAGCTTGATAACCGCATAGAGCTGATGATTTACCTAGCTGAGGAATCTGACTGGGGCCCATTGACCGAGTTCATGAAAACTTACGATCAACCAAAGTATGCCGTAACCATTGATGCATCATACCCTGTAGTGGTTGCCGAGAAAGGCTGGAGCTTAATTGCACCTACTTTTAATGCAACATCACCACAAACGGGTTTATATGTAAAGGATGTAACTGGTGGTGCGTTTAGAAGTCAAATTCCAGAAGATGCCAGCTTAGTGCTTCACAATGCAGACGCGGCACTTATTAATACATTAAAAGCAAAAGCTAAAACATTAAATAAAGTTGAATTTAACTTTAGTGAAAAAAGTAATGGCTTAGCAATAAGCGTTAAAGGTATGTCGGCGCATTCATCTGAGCCGGAGTCGGGTATAAATGCTATTGCTTATTTAGCTGAGTTATTTAAAGGTGTGGAGCTTGAAAATAACAGTGACGGCGAGCTAATCGACTTTGTGAATCAGTTAATTGGTTTAGACATTCACGGTAAACAATTTGGCGAAATAGCTTACAAGCACGACTTTATGGGCCCAATGACAGTGGCACCAACCGTTATTGAGCGCGATGGTAATGCGCTAACACTTGCTGTAAATGCACGTCGTCCAATGGGTAAAGATGAAGCTGTATTACAAAAGCAAATTGATGATGCACTCGCTAATTGGCAAGCTACTAACAATGTAACACTTGCTAACATAGAAACAATTATTGGCACACCTATGCTACTTGATGGCGCGCCACATGCGCAAAAGCTGCTTGATATTTTCAAGCATTTTACGGGCGACGAAAAAGCTGACTTTGTATCAATAGGTGGTGGCACTAACGCAAAGCTGTTTGATAATGCGGTATCGTTTGGCCCTTCAATGCCGGGTAAGCGCTACACAGGTCACTCAGAGCATGAATTTATGACACTTGAGCAACTTGAACTGAATTTACGTATGTACACAGCAATGATGATAGAGCTTGGTAATATGTAGTTATAGTTGTTTAGTAAAAGCCGCCTTGGTTAACTGAGCAGACCCAGCAAGGCGGCTTTTTTTGTGTTTATTAAAACTGGGCTACAAAGCTAAGGTTGTATACATCGTAGTTATCATTATCAGTGTAATTAGCTGTGAAGTAGTAGCTATCATTAATAAAGTACTTACCTTCAATAACTAAATCAGAGTCGTTTGAGCCAATACCGACTGCAACATGTTTATTGAAGTAATAGTTTGCGAGCACATTAAAAACTGAGTCGTCGCCAACATCTAGATAGTCAACATTTACAGCAAAATAGCTGTCATCATAAAGATGGGCAAAGTAACGTGATGATAGGTCCCACGACTCTGTTTCATCATCTGTTTCAACAGTAAAACCAATGTAGTCGGTGTCGTTAATTTCATGATTATACTGAGCTTTAAACAAATAAACTGTATCGCTATATTCATAATCTAACATACGTACAGATACTTTTAGTGAATCAGCAAATAAGTAACCTAAACCTAGTGAATAGTTGTCGGCATCACCAATATTAGGTAGTTCAAAAGTTGCAAAAGCATTGCCGTAAAAACCTTCTCCAAAAATACCTTTTCCACTATAACCATCTGAATTAAAATAATTTAAGCCTATATTGCTATCTGTATCTAAGTAGCCAAAATCATCCCACACACCTGAATTTTGCTGCTTCTCAAAGTAATAGTGAGTTGATAACCCGTACACATCATCGTTGTAATAATCAGAATCAATTTTTGCGTAGTTTATAGAGTTAAACCATTGTTTTGATTCTGACTGCTCAGCGTTTACAGACGCTGTGCAGCTAAGTGTGAGTAAAGTGAGTGGCATTAAAAAGCGCATAAGTATCCCTTCTTATAATTGAGTAAACTTGTTACTAAAATGGGTATTATATTAATGCAGTTTTATAAGGAAATTAAATAATTGTAATAAAGTGTTTGCATATTGTAGGTTTTCCTAATTAAAAACGTAGGTTACCTCAGGCAAGTTTTCGAAGCTTGGTTTGGCAAATAAATACCCTTGCATAAGCTCAACACCTGCGTTTTTTAGCCACTTATATTCTTCTACTGTTTCAATTCCTTCAGCCAGTGCGGTAATGTTTAAGTCGCGAAACATATTTAAGCAATGAGTTACTATTAATTGGCGTTTTTTATCGTTGTTAATATTGCGTATGAGCGCCATATCAAGCTTGATAATATCTGTTTGAAAGTCAGCCAGTAGATTTAAACCAGAATAACCTGCACCAAAGTCATCGGTAGCCGTTTTAAATCCGAGAGACTGGTAGTAATCAACAACGCGTTTAATGTGTGCGGTGTCTTCTATTTTTTCTACTTCAGTAAATTCAAACATAATATTTTGAATAGGAAAGTTATACTTTTTTGCAGCTTCTAGTGTGGTGCGTATACATCGTTCTGGTTTATAAATAGCATTAGGTAAAAAATTAATACTTAGCATTGATGTTATGCCCAGCTTTGCGGCTAGTTGAATGGCTTTAATACGGCAAAGCTGATCAAATGCATAGCGGTTGTCTTCATTCACTTTTGAAATAATTGAATAAGCAGACTCGCCATTTAAACCTCTAACCAATGCTTCATAGCCATAAATTAGGCGAGTTTTACAGTTTATAATCGGTTGAAAAGCCATAGAAAAATCAAATTCAAGATCGTTGGCGTCAGCACAATTACTACATGTCACTTTTTCACAATCTTTTGATTTTTCGATCACTTAGTTCACCCTCTGATGTTTATTTTTAAAGTTAGTTGAGGGTAGATCCTAACACAAATAGATTAAAGTATTAGTTTATATTTTTTTTAACATAATAAGTGATTGTTTATATGTGAGTAATATGATGACTAATGTCATGCTATTTAATGACATTTGGCAGGGGTTTACATTTCGTTTTTATATAAAAATAGATTTATACATTATCAGGAGGATAAACATGAATACATCAACAACAATATTTCAAAGTTTTAAACAGTATGCAGTTGCTTTAGTGTTTTTAGGATTAATTAATTTAATTACATCACCAAACACCTTATGGGTGATTTGGCCCGCGCTTGGCATGGGGATCGCTTTATTATCTGAAGTCTTAGGTATAAGCAGCTCTAAAAAGGTATCTTGATGATTAGTAAGCCAAGTAATAATTTACTTGGCTTTAATTTAATGTGCTTTATTTACAGTAATCTAAACCTAAATATTTAAAATGCTGATTGAAGTGTCGCATCTAGTGATATTTCGGTATTTAAGAGTTTTGAAATAGGGCAGCTCTTTTTGGTTTGCTCACATAAAGCTTGAAACTGCTCGTTTTGAATATCATCAATACGCGCTTTTACCTCAAGGGCAATATGCGTCACCGAAAAACCATCATCTACTTCATCAAGGCTTACAGTGGCTTTAGTATCAATTTTATCTGCGGTAAAGCCTGCATCACCTAATGCAAGTGAAAGCGCCATACTAAAACATGCACTGTGCGCTGCACCTACTAATTCTTCAGGGTTTGAGCCCGCCTCATCTTCAAAGCGGGTATTAAAACCATAAGGTTGTTTATTAAGCGCGCCACTTTGAGTTGATATGCTACCTTTGCCTGTTTTAATGTCGCCAGACCATGTTGAACTTGCCGTTTTTTTAATCGTCATCATCTTCTCCTTGCTAGAGTGTAAGCTTTTCAGGTTATCTAAGCGTTATTTACAAAATAAACTTATATAAAGCCTTAAAAGCACTAATTACTGATGATGTTGCAAAATAGGCGCCAGTTAATTGTTACCCCTGTTTATTTCGCTTACAGCGCTCTGAACAGTAAATAACGTTATCCCAGTCGCGCTGCCATTTTTTACGCCACGTAAAAGGTTTATTACAAATAGGGCATATTTTTTGAGGTAAGTTTAGTTTTTTGTGCGCCATGCTTACTTAGCCTTACTGTTATTTTTAGTATCCGTTTTACTTTTTGTTCGAGTAACTTTTTGAGTACCCCCAACGTGCTTTTTAAGAATTTTCCCTATGGCACCTTTAACATCGGCTCGCTCACGGTATTGCCATAAGCGTTCGCGTGCTTCTTTTGAGGCCGCTGTTAAATCAAGCATGGGTTCAGGGTAATCCTCCCCTAACTTAAAGTCGTTAAAGAGTGCTTCCATTGGAGTTTGCTCCCAAGGCTGATGTAAATATTCAATAGGGAGTTTTTCAAGCTCGGGGCACCACTTTTTAATAAACGAACCTGTTGGATCTTGATCTTCTGATTGCTTAATTGGGTTGTAGTGCCTAATGGTATTAATACCTGTGACCGAGGCTTGCATTTGAATTTGCGGATAATGAATCCCTGGCTCAAAATCTAAAAAGTAATTAGCGAGCGGAAAGCTTGCTTGCTGCCAACTTATATTTAAATGATGGGTTACAAAGCTTACAAGCATGGCGCGCATTCTAAAGTTTATATAACCGGTGGCTTTTAAGCAGCGCATGCAAGCGTCAATAATGGGAATACCTGTTTGACCTTGCGCCCAGCGTTCAATATCGTTTTTAACATGTTCATCATCGCGATACGGAAATACGTGATAACCCGAATTAAGGGCTAAAAATTCCATAGAGCATTCGCTTTCAAACTTTTGCATAAAGTGGCAGTGCCAATGCAAGCGCGATACAAACGCAGCAAGCGGGCGCTTCCAGCCTCTTTTATCGGGGTGCTTTGAGTGATATTCATCAATTGCCATTTGATACACTTGCCTAAGGCTAATGTTCCCCCACGCTAAATAAGGCGAAAGCCGAGAGCAATGGGTTTGGCTTAAACTTGGGCTCGATATTCCTTTTTGATAACCTTTACCGCGCTCGGTAAAAAAGCTCTGCATTACTTGGCGTGCATGCAACGGGCCGCCTTGTTGAAAGCTGTCGTGATCTTGCGTGTAAGCGCTTGGCAGCTCAGGTGCTTGGTAGTTATTGAGGGTAATTGTTTTTATACTCTTCCAATTAGGAACAGCAATAGGTGCTTGCATTGTTTGCTGCCAGCGTTCATTCCAGTTATTACGATTTTTTTTGCCGCGAATAACCGCGCCTGTTTGCGACTCTTGCCAATTAATGTGGTTATGCTGGCACCATACTTTTATTGCCTTATCGCGCTCAAAGGTGTTGTTTAAGCCTATTTCTTGATGGCTAAAAATATTAACTATTTCAAACTGCGTCTTTATCGACTCAAGTAAATCGTTCATATTTAAATTAAATATATAAACACAGGCGTTAAAACGCGCTAGCTGATTATTTAACTCAACTATCGATTGATACACAAAGCGCCAGTGCCGCTCATTGTAGTGTGCATCTTCGAGCAGTAATGGCTCAAAGTTATAAAATAACAGGGTCGGTAAGCCATTACTAAATGCATTTTTTAATGGTTGATGATCGCTAAGACGTAAATCACGTTTAAACCACACGATGTTTATTTTTTCTTTCATACTGGCAATATTAAAACCGTGGCATTATAAATAATAGGACAAAACCAATACGTATTAAATGTAAAAGAAGACTAGTGTAAAAACGATTTTGATATAGGCAACTCATGTTAAGGTGATACTAAAATGAGTCGCCAATAAAAGAAGTATTATAAATAGGGAGAATTACCGTGATACTTAAGCAATTTTGGCACTTGCAGTCATGTGAGAGTACACCTATTAAAGCTTCACCAATTGCAACTACTTCCATTATCTTTTCCTAAAACTTGCGAGGGTATCGCTTTGTATGACGATACCCTCAGTTAGGGTAAAATTAAAAACGCTTACCAATAGTAAAGCTAAAGACACGAGATATGACAACGCGCGCATTAAATATAATTGATTGATCTGCTACCGTTTCACCTGAGTGAAACTTCCCTCTGATAAGTTTCCTGAGTTATTTAGGTTTTTAACATCGACACGAAGATTTAAGGGTACTCGCCGAGATATCATGGAATGTAGGTAGGGCATCAAAGGCTCCAAACGTTGCTACTGTTTTGGCTCCGCACTTAGTAGCAAAGTCGATAGCCTTTGAAACGTTAGTAAAGTTACTTGCCCAGTCAGTAAATTCTGTTTTATTACTCACTAGCGAAGATATTTGATATAAAAAACCACCTACAAACGCATCGCCTGCAGCTGTGGTATCCACAACATATGCCTGAGGGCAAGGATAAGTACCACTAAATGAGCTAGATGAAAAAGTAATAGGCTCGCCACCATCGGTCATTAAAACTAAAGCTACGCCACTATCTACCCAACTTCTAATGGTGGTATCAATATGCTCTATTCCATAAAGCGAGATCAGCTCATCTTTACTCGCTTTAATAACATCAACTGTTTTAGCAACATCCTCAATAACAGATTTAGCTGTGAGTGGTTCATCCCAGAAGGCTGAACGAAAGTTAATGTCAAAGCATGTAACCGAGCCTGATTCTTTAAAGTGTTTTAGCGCATGTAAGGTTGTATTTAATACTAAAGGTTTTGCAAAAGAGCCTGAACAAAAACTCACAATTTTAGGTGTTGAAAATAAAGAGGGCTCTAAATCGGTTATTTGTAAATCGTAATGTGCAGCATCTTTATCGTAAAATTCAAATGTACGTTCACCGTTTTCATCCAACGATACGAACGCGAGTGCCGTCTTCCCTTTTTTTGAAAAGCCAACATAAGATGTGTTTACATTATACATTTTGAGTGCATTTATTAAAAAGCGACCAAATTTATCATTGCCTACTTTACCAAGCAAATAACTTGAACCACCAAGCTTTGCTACGGCTACAGCAACATTAGCGGGTGCGCCTCCGGCAAACTGTGTGAAGTCTAGTTCGCTATTTGATGCCTTATTGTGCATGCAGTCATGTGAGAGTATATCTATTAAAGCTTCACCAATTGCAACTACTTCCATTATATTTTCCTAAAAATTGCGAGGGTATCGCTTTGCATGACGATACCCTAGATTAGAGTAAAATTAAAAACGCTTACCAATAGTAAGGCTAAAGGTACGAGGTAAGACAACGCGCGCATTAAATGTAGTTGCTTGACCTGCTACCGTTTCACCTGCGCGAGGATCCCCCTCTGATAAGCCTTCTGAGTTATTTAGGTTTTTAACATCGGCACGAAGGTAATAACCGTCTTCGTTTTCAAGGGATAAACCAAGGTTTAACATGCCATACATAGGCAGTTCTGCTGTGTTGGCGTCGTCGGCATAACGTTTACCGCTCCAAGAGTAGCTACCATGAATAGCTGCCATACCCCACGAAAAATCTTCAAACTGATAGCTACTAGTTAATTGGCCAAAGTGCTTAGGCACACGTACAGGTAAGTTGCCGTTTATATCAATAGAGGCAGAGCTTCCATTAGCATCCAAGTATTGCGCCGCTGGTGTGTTTACAAATTCGGGTGATTGGTACGTTGCAGATACACCAATGCGCCAGTCTTGGGTGATTTGCAGGTTAAATTCGGCTTCTACACCTAAGGTTTCTGTGTTTCTAAAGGCTTGACGTTGCACTACTTGACCATTTTCAACAGTAGGTACATTAAAGAATAAATCATCCGCAGCGGCGAAATAACCGGTTACAAATGCTGCGACATCACCTTCGTTATATTTAATGCCCACCTCGGCCATTACCGTTGAAGCTGGTTGTGTTTCGCGTCTCTCAGAGTTATTAAATTGATTAATTTCCTCTTGACTAGTTAGGTTGGTAATCGCCATGTATTTATCTACATCAGGCATACGAAAACCATCTGCATATCGAGTGAATACCGCTAAGTCGTCGTTAAATTTGTAGTTAGCTGCAATTGTCCATGCCATTTCGTTGTATTCAACATCAAAGTTTCGGTAAGTCCCATCACCAAAGGGCAGGGTAATATTCCCATTGACGGTATCAGTATCGCTGGCAAAACTGTCAATTGTGTAATTAGCTTGGTTTTGCGCTTCCCCATCTGCTTTGAGGGTTTCGTACCTTAGGCCCAGATTAAACGACACATCTTCAAGCTCGTATTCAAAGTCAGCAAAGGGCGCAAGGGTATTTTCACTATAAACAATATCGGCAAAACCATGTGATCCAGCCTGAATACCTTTGTAAGTACCGCTGGCAATGTCAAGACCTTGTGCATCTGTAAATACAACATCTAAGCGCTGCGGCAGGGGCTCTACTGATTGCAGTGTATTAATTCGATAGTCGGTAACATGGCCATTAATATTAGAGAAGAATAAGCCAAAATTAGCATAAAGAGTCCCTTCGCCTACATCATCAAAGGTGTAGTTGAATCTGGTTTCGTTTTGAAAGTTATCGCCTTCAAAACGTCTATGCCAAAAGCCTGCGTTTATTCCGTATCCATTGGTGTTGTAGGTATTTACGTTGCTTGAATCAGCCAATACAAAGCCGTTTCCTGCATCGCGTATATCGTAACTTAGGTTACCATCAACCATGGCACCTGCAAGGACATCAGTATTTGCAGCATATATAGCTTGTGCTTTACTAGCTAACGATTCGGCGTTACCTACGTTAATGATGCCGGTAAAGGTTGTTAGCATATCGGTATAACGCATTTGATTTGAAAAGACTAAGTTTTCGTTGATTTCAATTTCGGTTGTATTGCCAAAGTAGGTCACATTAGCGTAGTTACCATCTGCAATATCCAAATCAATGTCGCCGCTTGGGGTGTTATTAAGAGTTAATAAACGCGCACCTGCTGAGTTACCGGTGGTGCCATCTCTGATATCCATCCCGCCTGGGATTGTTTTAGCATTGGTGGTTGAGCCTATTAATGGCTGAGGAATAAAAAAGAATGATCTATCGTTTTGTTTATTAAACTCAAAGCGGGTAAAGCCGCTGCCATCTTTAAAAAAGTGCTTAATATTGCCATTAAGCTCACCACCTTGGTTAGCTGTATACCCCGGATCGCGTGCGGAGTCATCCTTGCGATACCAAGCGCCAACAGCATAGGTTGTCTGATCGTCTATTGATCCGCTAACCCAACCTTGTCCACCTAGGCGGTTGTTGCTGTTGGTTTCAAAAAACACATCACCTTGGGTATCATCGGAGCCTTCACGAGAAATAAAATTAATAAACCCAGCTGGCGCGCTACCAACAAAAATTGACGAGGCACCACCACGAATAGCTTCAACGCTGCCAACAAAATTAGACAAACGGGTAAAGCGATCATTTTGAGTAAATAAAATATCTTGATTATAAAACACGGTCATACCATCACGAAGTAGTGCTGTAAACTCTGTTTGCGTTGATAACGGAAAGCCTCGTGGGGCTACGTTGTTACCGGTTTCTCCACCGGTGTCTTCGGCATGAAAACCAGGAATACTTCGCACTAATTCAGCAACACTGTGCGGAGCCAATTGCTCTAACTTTGCTTCGTTAAAGGTAGTTATTGCATTAGTTGATTCGATTTTCTCTTTTGGCCGAGATGTTCCCGTTACAATGATGCGCTCAAACCCTAAATCACTTTTTGCTTCTTGTTGCTCTTGTGACAAGACGCTAGGGGATATGGATAGACCTACAGCGACTGCAATTAGAGTCATTTTTGCTGATACTTTCATTTTTCTGTTCTCTCTTTGTTGTGTGTGTATACAAATTTGCGGTTTTATTAATCAAACATGTCAGTGTTATCAAATTTGTAAATAGAATGTAGAGAACTTAAAATAATAAATCAACTATTATTACTTATTATTTTTTGTACAGCTTTTTGATTGTTTAAGTGAATTTTTTACCTCTGATAAAAAATAAATAAGCAGCCAACGTTACCGATGGCTGCTTTTTAACTTTAAAGTATATTAGTGGTGTGAAAGGCTTGCGTGATCTTGAGAAAAGTTGATAAGTAACGGAAGGTTAGCGCAGCCTACTGATTGAGCCTTGGCGCCAATAGAGCCACTTTGTACTTCACAGCGATTAATACCGCGATGATCAGCCTGGCTCAATTTTAACTTTGTTGCCAAAACTATTTTTTCTCTGACATTGATAGGAATGGCGCCATCAATGACAATTGCCTCAAAATCAAAAATAGCTAAAGAACACAATGCCGCGTAGGCGAGGCCATCTGCAACTTGGTCTATCCACTTATCGAGTACGGGGCCTAAGTCTCCCCAATACTCTTTTGAACTCCATAGTATGTCAGTATTGTAGCCATCACCTTTGAGCATTTTTTCGAGAATATACAGTGATGATTGCATAATAAGTTGTTGGGAGGTTAGTTGTCCTTCTCTATTAAGCATAGGCCTAGGTAATGAACCTATAGCGCCGGCATTACCTTTTTTACCAGTAAATAAGGTTTCGTTTATAACAACTCCACCACCAATAAAAGTACCAATAAAAATATATAAAAAATCGCTAAAACGAGCAGGATTACCAAAGCTTAATTCAGCTGAACAAGCCGCAGTATCATCATTACATACATACACGGGAAGGTGTACAATTTGATTTATTTTTTCTTTAAAATCAAAAGACTTCCATTCATTCAATACTGTTTTTGGAGCGCCGGCTTCTTCTGTCCAGTTCCAAATTTCGTAAGGGGTTGCAACACCCACACCTAAGATACGCTTGGCTAATTCGTCACTTAAGCTCATTTTAAGTACGCTGATCCCTTTCTCTAAAAAGGTTAGCAAGCTCTGTACTGTGGGGTAAGCGCAGTTTTCGTGCAAAGTTGCGCGTATATTTCCTACTAAGTCAATCAAGGTTAAATCAAAACTGCGACGACCTACTTTTAAGCCAATTCCAAATGCACCATCTGGATTTAACGCAAATGGGATGGTTGGTTGGCCAACCTTACCACGCTGAGGGTCTTTCCGTATTAATAACGATTCGGCTTCTAAACTATTGATAATTACTGTGACGGCCTGTGCTGAAAGCCCTGTTTTTTGTGCAATTTCAGCTTTTGGAGCACTACCGTGTTGGCGAATTAATGACATAATTCGGCGTTCATTATGAGCACGCAGGCCAGATTGGCTTCGGCCTTCTTGTAAAGAGAGTCGAGGGTTTTTAGATTTGATAATTATTCCTACCTAGTTGTTATTATCTTGAATAACCTGATTAATTGTACACCGAGTGTGTGTAATTGGCGACTATATTAGCTTTATTGCCGGGTTCATTTCTTATTATTAAATTTACGACAGAGTATAAATAAGTCACAGGAGGTCAATAAATAACTATAGTTGATTTATTGACGGAATGATATTTAACTGGTTAAATGCTTTACTTAACATTAACAACTGAGACACGGCAATGACCACACACACACACACACAAACACCTCTTGTCTCCAAGGAGATGGTGGTTCCCTTTATTTTACTTGTTCTGTGCTTTGCTGCATGGGGAGCTGCGGCAAACATGACTGATCCGCTAGTAAAAGTGTTTAGTAAAATTTTTACTATGTCGTCAGTGCAGTCTGCATTGGTACAATTTAGCTACTATGGAGCTTACTTTTGCCTAGCTATTCCGGCGGCATATATCAATAAACGCTTTTCGTATAAAACAGGTGTGTTAACCGGTTTAGGGATGGCTGCAATCGGAGCATTTTTGTTTTATCCCGCCAGCCAAGCAATGACTTATGGTTTTTTTTTAGTGGCTTTGTTTGTGTTAGCTGGAGGCTTATCTATTTTAGAGACATCAGCAAACCCTTATGTAATGGGAATGGGCACCCAACAAGGTGCAACTCGCAGGTTGAATTTGGCGCAATCATTTAACCCTGTCGGTACTAACATTGGTGTTTTTTTAGCCGCCACCCTTATTTTACCAAAGCTCAATACCGCAACCTCTGGTGAGCGCACAAATATGAATAGTGAGCAATTAACTAGCATTATAAGCGCAGAACTTGATGCAGTTATGGTGCCTTATGTTGGTATGGCTTGTGTGTTGGTTTTTATTTGGTTGGCAATTGCGTTTACTAAAACACCTAATTTTTGTAAGCAAAAAAAAGTCTCTAAGCATGTAGAATTTAGTGCAACGTTTAAGCGCTTGTTTAAAAATACCCATTACCGCTTTGGTGTTATCGCCCAGTTTTTTAATGTTGCGGCGCAAACTTGTGTATGGACATTTACCATCCAGTACGTAATGGAGGCACTCGATACAAATGAAGTTACTGGGGGAAGTATTTTACAATACAGTATGATCACCTTTTTAGTTTCTCGATTTGTAATGACCTGGCTTATGGGATTTATTCGTCCTGCCAAACTGTTAATGGCAACCTCTATTATTGCAATGCTGCTGTGTTTTTATATGGTGAAAATGCCAAATATAAGTGGCGTATGGGCGCTGGTAAGTATATCGGCTTGCTTGTCGTTAATGTTTCCAACTATTTACGCGATTTCACTACATGGGTTAGGCGATGATGCAAAACTAGGTGCTGCTGGTTTAGTAATGGCTATTTTAGGTGGAGCGATAGTTCCTGTATTCCAAGCTGTGTTTATTGATACATACAGTGTCGCGTTTTCTTATGTTGTGCCTGCGGGGTGTTTTATTATTGTTGCAGCTTATGCTGCATTTGATTTAAAAACAAAAGTCAGAGTATTCAATAATGTAGCGCCTTGCTAAATGGATTGAAAACCGAGCCTGAAGGCTCGGTTTTACTTTTTAACTTTTCTCATTTGTAAATCTTCTTTAACCCCAACCTTCATCGGATTAAGATATTAGGCATGTTGATATTCTTATTTAGTTGAAAAAATATGTTTTTAGATCTCACCGAAAATACCAACCAAAATGTTTACTCTTACTTAGTAGGCGGTATCAGCCCAAGGCCTATCGCATGGATAAGTACATTAAATAGCGAAGGTAGTGCAAATATTGCGCCTTATTCATTTTTTACTGTGGCTAGTTGCAAGCCAGCTGTTTTAAGTGTTACGCAAGTAAACCCTAGTGATAAAACGAATAAAGATACGCTTAGTAATCTAATGGCAACTAAAGAATGTGTGGTTAATATTGTCAGCCAAGAGCTAGTTGAAAAAATGAACCAAAGTTGTGCAAATTATCCTAGTGATATAAGCGAGTTTGATGCAGCTAACATTGCCCAAGCTCCAAGTAAGTTAGTTAACGCGCCAAGCGTTGCCGATTCAAAAGTACGGTTTGAATGTAAGTTACGCGAAGTTATTAGTATTTCAAATGAGCCTGGCGGTGGAAAAATGATGTTGCTGGATGTAGTGGGTATTTGTATAGACGATGAAGTGATGAGTGGTGGCTATATTGACCCTGAATTATTAAATGCAGTGGGCAAAATGGGCGGCGATTACTTTAGTACAACCAAAGATAAGTTTTTGCTTAAAAGGCCACAGTTGTGAAATAATCGTTTACCTAGGAATATAATAATAAAAGGATTTACGAATGTTTAAGTACATTTTCACTTTGTTAATTGCTTTGCAAAGTTTTGGCTCTTTTGCCACACAAGATAAAAAACTACCTATAGAGGTTTTTGCAGGCTTAAAAGATTTTAGCCAAGTGAAGCTATCTCCCAATGGTAAGAACCTCGCTTTTATAAGAAACCATCAAGGGACTTTAATCTTAATGGTTAAAAACTTGGAGACGGGGGTTACAACACCAATTATAAACTCAAATAACCATACAGTGTTTTTTGATTGGTATAACTGGGCAAATGATGACGTACTGTTACTTGGTGCTCGCTATATAAAATATCAGTTTGGCGGAGTTAAATATACATCAACGCTTATGTATGCGTATAACTTTAAAAATGATAAAGGTCTTAAATTAGCTTTTAAAGCCAACACAGTAAGAGATGAAATCCAGCCACAATATTCAGACCGAATTGTTAGTTTTTTACCTGAAAAAGAAAATAAAATTTTAGTTCAAGGGGATTTTAAAATAGCAAATACCCCAGCAGTTTATGAGTTAGATTTAACCACATTACGTAAGACACAAATACAAAGACCACGCAGTAATGTAGTTACTTGGTTTGCCGACAGGCAAGGTAAAGTTCGTATTGCAAAAAAAATGGACGATACGCAATTTACTTACGATTATTTTGATGAGAATAAACAGTCGTGGGAAACTTTATTTGATTATGAGGTTTTTAGTAAGCAAAGTATTTCTATATTAGGGTTTGATAAAGACTCTAATTTTTTATACATCACTGCGTTACATGAAGGGCGCGATGCATTATTTAAACTCAATTTAACGACTAAAGCTCGCGAGCTAATTTACAGTAATAGTAAATATGATTTTGATGGGTCTATTTTTTATTCACAACAAACTGGCGAAGTTGCAGGCTTTACTGATTCACATTTAGATGATGGTATTAAATATTGGGATAAAGACTTAGATAAATTACATCGTTCTTTGCGCGTATCACTCCCTAAAGATGAATATAAATTAGACATTGTAAGTACCAGTAAAGATCAGCAAAAATATATACTCTATATCAGCTCAGACAAAACGTCTGGTAGTTATTTATTTGGGGATAGAGTAAAAAAGCAGGTGAGTGCAATTGCTGATGTTTATCCGCAAATAGATGCCTCTGTATACAGAGGCAAAAAGCGCATTAGCTACAAGGCAAGAGATGGCTTGAAAATAGAAGGCTATCTAACTCTACCAGTAGAATATAAAGAAGGTGATAAGTTACCAACAATTATATTTCCACATGGCGGCCCCATGGCAAGGGATTATGCTAATTTTGATTACTGGACAGCTTTATTAGCCTATAACGGATATGCTGTTTTACAGCCTAATTTCCGTGGTTCGAGTGGCTATGGGCACGACTTTTTAATGCAGTCAATTCAAGGTTTTGGTTTGGCTATGCAAGATGACTTGCAAGACGGTGCAAACTGGTTAATTGACCAAGGAATAGCACAAGCAGATAGCATTTGTATTGGTGGTGCTAGCTATGGTGGCTATGCAGCGTTAATGGCTGTAATTAAGCACCCAGAAACGTTTAAATGTGCAGCTAGTTTTGCTGGGGTAAGTGATTTACAGTATTTAGTGAGTAAAGCACGACACTTTACAAACAAAAATATCGTTAGAAAGCAGTTTGGAACTGATGATGATTTACTAGAAGCTAATTCTCCAGTGAATTTTGCTAAAAAAATAACAAGACCAATATTGCTTGTACATGGAACTGACGACAGTGTAGTACCTGTTTATCATAGTAGAGAAATGCAGGATGAACTTGATGATGAAGCAAAAGATGTTACTTATATTGAGCTTGAGGATGGCGATCATTACTTATCTTATCAAGAACACAGAGTTAAAACTCTTCAGGCATTTTTAGACTTTTTTGATAAACATTTGAAAAAAAATAAATAACCAGACTCCAGTTAAATAGCAAAAAGACAACTTAGGTTGTCTTTTTTTGATCACAATTTTCCTTTGTTTGTGCACATTGTTTGCACTTTTACTTGTTAACTTTGTTTTATTAAACGTTAAAGTAAAGGTTCAAGCATTGAAAACACTTCTTAAAACAAAAGCTGCTAATGCAACTAAGTTATTTGCGTTAAGTGCGCTTTGTATCGCTTTAAGCGCATGCAATAGCGATTCAACAAGTACTGCAACAGACGGCGATACAGTCAGTAATAGTGTTCCAACGGTTGACGCTGGTATTGACCAAACTGTTAATGCGGGCGATACCGTTTATTTAAGTTCAATGGTTGAAGATGACGGTGAAGTATCGGTTAGTTGGTCACAAACATCAGGCACTACCGTTAGTTTATCTTCAAGTACTGCAACGTCTACAGAGTTTGTTGCACCTGAAGTTTTAACCGATGAAGCACTTGTATTTGAAATTAGTGCAGATGATGGCACAAACGATGTCGTTGTAGATACAGTTATAGTTAATGTTATTGCTTCATCAGACTCAGATACAGTTGATAATAGTGCAAAACTTACCAGCTGGTTAATTAACAACGATACAACTTCTACATACATACAAAATAATGGTGCAGTGGTTGAAGATGTTCAATCAGTTGAGGTTGTTAGCGTTACTGAGGAAGATGCTGACGTTGAATACATGTATGTGCAAACTACTGACATTCCTAAATATGATGTAACGCTTACACAAGACCAAGTAGACGCGTTAAATAACCGCCCGCGTGCAGCTACCGATTTTTATAACGGTGTAACTTCTGCAGCAGTAGGGCAAACCATTTCCTTTGGTGAAGATATTGGCTATAACAGCAGCACTGAAAACTG
This sequence comes from Pseudoalteromonas sp. Z1A2, assembly GCF_011378755.1. Classification (NCBI taxonomy): domain Bacteria; kingdom Pseudomonadati; phylum Pseudomonadota; class Gammaproteobacteria; order Alteromonadales; family Pseudoalteromonadaceae; genus Pseudoalteromonas; species Pseudoalteromonas sp. Z1A2. Next base: position 64,139 of record NZ_WTKX01000015.1, read on the forward strand.
TGATGACACAGGCGGTGCAGGTTATTGGCCTCCAGGACCGGGTTGCCCAACAGAACAAGCGGTTGAAGCGTATTTTCCGCTAACACCTACCGATTTATCTGACGCTGAAACTTGCGAAACAGGTTTAGGTACAGTTGGCTTAATGGTTAATGGCACCAGTATATTTAACTGGGGCGATGGTATGAGCTACGGAAATAATATTTGGTATACATTAGCGCCCATTGCTGAGCAATATGATGTTGATGTGTGTGGCGGACATGCTGCTAACGGTGAATATCATCACCATTTTTATACTAGTTGCTTAGCTGATTTACTCGAAGATGATGGCGATGCGCATTCACCTATCTATGGGTTTGCAGCTGATGGCTATCCGCTTTATGGTCCTTATGAAAGTAACGGACAACTAGCATTAAGTGGCTGGGAAATGCGAGATTACGGTGCACCTACAAGTGAAGGGGGTTGTGGTACTGAGGGTGAGCGAAGCTGTACCTTAGTTGATCAATACGATGTTAGCCAAGGTACACAAACAAGTGATGCAGGTCCTGCTATAGGTGCACAAGTAACGACGCTCTCTGGTAATACATTGAATGCCGACGATGGTTATTACTTTGAAGATTATTACTACGCGCAAAAAACAGTAACCGGTGCTCAATTAGATGAGCATAACGGCCACGATACTAATGATGGTAAGGGTTATCACTACCATATAACACTAACGTTAGACAGTGATGGTAAATTACAGCCTTCTTTTCCTTATCAAATAGGGCCTCGTTTTAAAGGTCAATTAGCCGCTAATTCAATTGGTCGCTGTGATACTGGCGAAACAATGGGTCCACCACCGGGAATGTAAGGAGTAACTATGCGTTATTTTAAATACGCATTGATCCTAACAACTGCTGCGCTATTGAGCTTCAAGCTCTTTGCGCAGCAGGAAATGATGGATCATAGCCATATGCCTATAGCTGTGCCAAATGACACGCCAATCCCGGCATTAAGCCTTAAGTTATTAAAAGATAGTATGTCGGGTTATAACTTAATTTTAGATACACAGCGTTATGATTTGTCTGTGCCGCCAGAGGGCACGATGAACATGCAACAAATGATGGGCGTGACAACAAACCAAGACACCGGTTTTTTACAAGGTCATGCTCATTTATACATTAATGGGGTTAAAATACAGCGAATTTACGGACAAGCGTTGCATTTACCTGCTAACTTATTTAAAACTGGTATAAATACCGTATCGGTTACTTTAAATAATCATGGTCATATGTATTGGACCGCTCAAGGTAAAAAAATAGTTGCTACGCTGTATGTTAACGACCAAACCAAAGAGTTTATAACATACCGATTTGAGAGCTTTCCTAGCAAGGTTGAAAACACGCATTAATGAAAATTCATAATAAACTTTTTTTAATACTATTTAGTTTTACCTTTAGTGTTATTGCAGGGCTGGTGGTTCTTATACAGTGGAGCATAGGGCAAGGCGTAATTGATTTTGTTAATGCAAAAGAGGTGAAAGCGCTTGAACCACTTGTTGTGCAATTTGCAAAGCAATATGAACAAACACCCTCATGGGAGCGTGTTGTCGGCAATGGCGAAAACTTTAGAAAACGTGTTGAATCGCAATTAGAAAATAGCCAGTTTTTGCCTAGGCCACAAGAAGGTCCAGGTCCGCGTGGGCGAATGATGCGACGACCGCCGCCAGATCATATTCGTTTAGAGGAAGATCGCCGCCCACCGCCAGAAAATATTGCTCACTACGCTTTGCTTGACGAAAATAAACAGCGAGTAGTGGGTAGATACCTCAGCGATTTAAAATATATAACAACCCCAATTATTGTTAACGATAAAATAGTGGGTTACTTAGCAGTTTCTAAAAGAGATAGCTTGGTTGATGGCTACGAGCTTGATTTTTTACAGCAGCAAACTAACTACTTATGGTTTATTGCTTTAGCTGCGGTATTGCTAACATTAATGGTTACTTTTTTATTGTCTCGTCACCTAGTAAGCCCTGTAAAGCAAATTGCTAACGGTATGCATCGCTTAACGCAAGGTAATTACGAGACCAAACTCACGCTTGAGCGAAAAGACGAGCTAGGACAGTTGAGCGAAGATTTTAATACGCTTGCATTTACACTCGCTAAAGATGAGCAAGTACGTAAGCGTTGGCTTGCTAATATTTCTCATGAGCTTAGGACGCCAATGAGTATTTTACTCGGTGAACTTGAAGCTATGCTACTTGGTATACGAGAACCGAACGCAAAAAATATAAGTTCGGCTAACGATGAAGCCCTACATTTAAAACGCTTAATAGACGACTTGCATATGCTCAATAGCGCAGAGTTAGGAGGTATGCACTACACTATGCAACCTACTGATATGGCGTTATTATTAAATACTATTGAGCAAAAGTATCAGGTTTTGCTTGAACAACATAATATAAAAATATACCTACTAAATAGCGCTAAACACATAACTGTACAAGCAGATAAAACACGCCTTTTGCAGCTACTCGATAATATTCTAATGAACGCAGTACACTATGCACAATGTACAACTATTTCTTTAACGGCTAATAATATAAGCATTAAAGGGCAAACTTATTTAGAGCTTATAATCGAAGATAATGGCGTAGGTGTAGATCAGTCGCATTTATCGCATTTATTTGAGTATTTATACCGAGTAGATAGTTCGCGTAATCGCCAAGAAGGCGGTTCTGGCTTAGGTTTATCTATTTGCCAGCATATAGTTAAAGGTCATAAAGGTGAAATCGCTGCAGAAAAAGCCAGCTTAGGCGGCCTTGCTATTATTATTAGATTGCCAACTATTTAGCTTATAAAATAAAGTTAAGGTTACTTACAGAGATGCCTATGAGTGAACAAATACTAATTGTGGAAGATGAAGTAAAGCTAGCTAACTTAATGAGTGACTTTTTAAGCAGCCATCACTTTATTACTCATCAAATACATCACGGGAATGAAGTATTACCTTGGCTTGAAATTAACAGGCCGAGTGTAATCTTGCTAGACATAATGTTACCAGGTCAAAGTGGTATTGAACTGTGTAAAGCAATCAGGCGCTTTTCAAATGTGCCTATTATTATGGTATCGGCAAAAGTAGAAGAAATAGATAGGCTGCTTGGGCTGGAATTAGGTGCAGATGATTATATTTGTAAGCCGTTTAGTTATGCTGAGCTGGTGGCACGCGTAAAAGCTATTTTAAGGCGATTAAATAACGCAAGTGACGTTACAGAGTCAACAATGAAGCTTGACGAAAGCAGCTATAGCGTAAAATATAAATCTAACAGCATAGAATTGACGAACTTTGAATTTCAGCTATTTAAACCTTTGTTTAACAACCCAAATCGTATTTATTCGCGCGATAGCTTAATGGACACTATGTACGCCGATCAGCGTATTGTGAGCCACCGTACAATTGATAGCCATATTAAAAAGTTGCGTAAAAAACTAGATGAAGTGACACAAACTGAAAGTGTTATCCAGTCTGTTTATGGGGTTGGCTACCGGTTTGTGCATCCACAGTAAGGTGGAATGAGCTATGACGATGAGTTACTCATCGTCGTCAGCATTTTTAATTCGCTCTAAACGGTCAAACTCTTCGTATTCGGCAGCTTGGATTTCATCAAGAATAGAATCTACATCAGCAAGTTCGTCGCTGTCTTCAAATTCACCTGTAAGCGTTGAATTAGGCGTTAAATTGGCCTCTTCAAATAGTGCCCACATTTCTTTAGCGTATTGAGTTTTTAGTATGCTTGGCGCAAATTCACCATAGTATCGGCGTATGTTATTGACATCGCGTGCGAACATAGCTTGTGCACTGTTATTTGCTGAGGCGTTAACGGCTTGCGGTAAATCTATAATTACAGGGCCGTTATTATCTACAAGTACATTAAACTCAGATAAATCACCGTGTATTATACCTGCGCAAAGCATTAGCTTAATGTAATGTATCATGAGTTTATACTGCTCAATCGCTTGCTCTTCACTAAAAACGACATGTCCTAGTTGAGGGGCTACGTTACCATCTTCATCAGAGACGAGCTCCATAAGCAGCACGCCATCAATACAAAAGTAAGTATCAGGAACACGTACACCCACGCCAGCTAAACGAGATAACGCATCAACTTCGGCATTTTGCCAAATTTCTTCTTCTAATTGGCGGCCATAGCTAGAGCGTTTACCCATAGCACGCGCTTGGCGTCCACCACGTACCTTTCGGCCTTCTTGATATTGTGCCGCTTTTTTAAAACTACGTTTAACCGCATCTTTATACACTTTCGCACAGCGAATATGTTCACCACAACGCACAATAAATACATCGGCTTCTTTACCGCTCATTAGTCGGCTTATTACTTCGTCAATAAGGCCATCATCAACAAGAGGTTGTAGGCGTTTAGGTATTTTCACAGATTGCCTGCTAAGTAGGGTTGGTTATTAATCATTATTTATGAAAGTGCTCTGTATTTGTTTGTTTAATTGGCTCAAGCAGTATATCAGCTTTGAGAATTAAGGGCAGTAACACTACTGCCAGAGAGTAATTAATCGTATTATTTTATTAGCTTATATATTGATTGCAAAGCAATCAACCAGAACTTTTTTTGAATCATCAGTTTTTATTAAAAATAATTTATTACTTCCTCATTATTTGCACATTGTTTGCGTTTTTAAAGCGTAAGCTTAGTTTAATTCTTAAATACGAGGTTATTACTATGAAGCATTTTTCAACTCTTGCCACTGTGGCAATATTATCTATTGCTTTTTCAGCTAATGTAGCTGCTCGAGGCGGTGACAATCCTCCTGAAAAACCTGACTTTTCAACTATTGATACTGATGGTGATGGCGTAATCAGCTTTGAAGAGTTTAGTGCTAAAAAACCGCCGCACGGTGATGCACAAACAATTTTTGATTCTATAGATGCCGATGGTAATGGCGAAATTAGTGAACAAGAACTTAGCGAACATAAACCACCTCGTCGTGAACGTTGAAAGGATACTAAAATGATTAATAATATTGGCAGCAGCTCTGTGAGTTTTGTGCCGCAACAAAGTAGTCAAGCTGCAAAATTAACAACAGAGCAAAGTGATTTTGTTAAAGAAACGCTTGCACAGTTTGATGCAGAAAACTTAACTAGCGACGATGCGCAAAGTATTCAAGCTGCATTTAAAGAACAAGGTATTGAACCAACAAAAGAGCTTGCTGATTTAATGGGCGAACTCGAGTTTGATGCTAAAAGCATTGGTGATGCAGGAAGAGCAGAAGGTCAAAGACCGCCGCCACCGCCACAAAACTCATTAGAATCAGTCGATACAGACGAGGTAGTGAGCTACTTAGATGAGCTCTTAACTGAGTATTCAAACCAGTTGTCTGATGAAGATAAAGAATCAATCCTTGCATCAGTGCAAGAGAAGTTTGGTTTAAGTGAAGGCGATTCACTGCTAAATGTAACTGCTTAGGTGTTATTACTTAGAGTAAAGCTGACTGTTACTCGAAAGTCTTAAGTCCAAAGCCCAACGGTTAATTCTGTTGGGCTTTTTTATTGGCTTAATTTAATCGTGTTTCTATTTTGCTGGTGCCATCTTCTTCGGTAAATTTAAATACAAAATCTTTTTTACCGTCTTGGTTTATATCTACCAGAAGAATATCTTTATTATTTTTAGGCAGCGTTAGCTTTAATTTTTTGCGTTTATCATTTAGCAGTGAGTCTTGCTCTCCATAATAAATATACAGCGTTTTTTTACTGTATTTGTATACCGCATCAATATAGCTATCGCCGTTAATGTCACCTAAATAGAGAGCCGGTTCTGATTCATCGCCATTCATCCCCACTTCCATTTCTAAATCAAGTTCAATACTCGATTTATTGGCAAATGAGCCGTCGGGTTGCTGCTTATAAAGATTCATTTCTACATCTACATCAGTACTGCCACCGCCTAATGCCATAGAGGCGATAGTACCTAAGCCAATATCTAAGTCCATTTTTTGTAAATCAATTAAGCCATCATTATTAAAATCAGTTTTGAGCAATAACTCACTAGGGCCCTGTGTTTCAAATAAGGTAATGGGCGTATTAGCAAAACCTTTAGCACTCCCTAGGTACAAAGTATGTGCTATTTTTATATCTAGCGAGTCCATACCTTGTGTAGGCTTAAACTGTCTGGTTGTAAAATCTAGAAATCCGTCGTTATTAATATCAATAATTTGCTTTATTTTGCGAGTCTCGCCATTGCTTAGCTCGCCTAGCTCAATGCTAAAATCAATTGAGGTGAGCTTTTTCTCAAAGCCCTCTGAATTAGCAAGTAGTACATCTGCTCCAAAGTCATTTGAAAAAACCAGGTCGTTTAATCCGTCGTGGTTAAAATCGATAACCACAGGTTTATTGTTAATATTAACTTCTAAAGAAAGCCCTTTTCCTGAAAAGCGGCCTTCATATTTAGGTATTTGCTTAAATTGGTTAGGCTTAAAGCTGCCATCTTTATTTTGAATGTATAAAGTACTGCTTGCTAACCCAGGAATGAAAATATCGCTTAGACCATCGTTGTTAGCATCGAAAACAAAGTCTACTTTTTCAAATTTATCTATTTTTAATTGATTAAGAACCGACTCATAATTAAACAACAATGTTGGTTTACCTGCTTGGGCTTTATATACGCCATCACTTGTTAGTACGAGTGCTTGTTTATCGGTGATGTTAGCAAGTGTTGCCACATCAAACCCGATGGCGTTTTTTGGTAAAGCAAGTTCACTACTAAGTGATGTAAGTAAATTGATGGCTTCTAATTGTTTTAATTCTTTATTATATGCAAATAAAATCTCTGAATCGGTTGATACTAATTCATCCGTTGTTTTTATTGCCATTGTTTGAGCTATAACGCTTATGGGGGTAAGTAAAGTGATGAGTGAATAGCAAAGTGGTTTTATCATGCAAATTCCTTTTTTATATTTAGTTGTATCGTTAAAATTTTTATTATTTAAGCAGCGTCAGCGCATAATTTTACGTACTATCCAGCGCTGGGGCTTTTTCGTTTAAACGTAATATACATATGTAAGTTGGATTATATTTAGCCTACGCTAATTATTATGTACTGGGTGTAAGCAATTGTAAGATTATGTTTTAGGAAGGGGCTGTTGACCTTTAAGGATTGAAATTTGTTCAATCTAAGGACGATTTAATCGCGGCGCGAGGTTTGTAACCTAGTAACAAAGAGTCTATCTCCCTAGGCAGAACCTTTGGGCAGCGCATGTTTGGCATTAATACTACGTTATCAACTATGTATGGTTAATAACCACACTTCATAGGCTCTGCCTTGCTTAAATACCAGACAGTCTACTGCAAATTCAACCTCAAAAAATAAACAGGCCCTAATAAGAAAGGTAGCGCATAACTCATATGGTAGCTAAGCGCTTTTAGAGGTGTTTGCTATTAACTACATTGCTTATTTTGCTCATTTAAATAAGCATCTACAAAACCTACTTCCATCGGTTTTGAAAAGTAATAACCTTGTAGGTGAGATACACCAATTTTAGTGAGTGTGTTTGCTTGCTCAATAGTTTCAACGCCTTCTGCAACAACAGTAAAATCTAAAGTAGAGGCCATTTGTACAATTGCATGAATAATACTTAACCCTCTTTTATCCATATTTTGAATAAAGCTTCTGTCTATTTTTACTATATCTACACCAATATCAAGCATGCTTGATAGTGATGAGTAGCCTGTACCAAAATCATCAATTGAAATACAAAAGCCTTGTTTTTGTAGTGCTTTAACGGCTGTCAAAAATGTGAGTTTATCCTCGGCAAATACTGACTCAGTAATTTCTATGTGTAGGTTTTTAGGTTCTACCTGGTGGCGATTTACTATTTTTAATACCTTAGATACAAAATCAGGATCTTGTAGCTGAATAACCGATACGTTTACGCTTATAGCAATTTGTGGTTGTAAGTGACTTAATTTTGTTGCTTGTATACATGCCTGTTCTATTACCCAAATACCTAACTCGGTTATTAAACCGTATTGCTCGGCAATAGCTATAAATTCATCAGGGAAAATATTTTCACCATCTAGTTGCCAGCGTAATAATGATTCAAAAGAGGTTACTTTTGAGGTTTTGCTATCAACAATTGGTTGAAATACTAGCCTTAAACTATTTTCTTCTATGGCACTGGCTAGGCGTTGACTCAAAAGATACTCTCTTTCTTGTATTAATTTGAGTGAATCGTTATAAATATTCATATTGCCTTTCGCGATGCGTTTTTGGTGATACATTGCAGTATCAGCAGAGCGAATTAAAGTATTAAAATCACTCCCGTGCTCAGGATACATGGCAATACCAATAGTTGCAGATACCCATTTTTGATATTTATATGTTTCATGCTCGGCACCAATGCTTTGAAGTACTTTATCTGCAAACTCGATAAGCTCAGCTTGTTTTTGATACGTTGCTAAAATTAAAAACTCATCCCCGCCCCATCGGCATTTAAAAAGCTGTTGATTGCATACATTACTAATTCTTCGTGCTATTTCTTTTAATACTTTATCGCCTACTTTATGACCCAACGAATCATTTATTTGTTTAAATCCATCTAAATCTACGAATAATAAAGCAAAGGGTTCTTGAGGGTTGTCTGCTAGTTGTCTGTTTGCATTTTTTAAAAATGCGGTTCGGTTTAATAGATTTGTAAGTGGATCGGTATTAGACAGGTGGTAAATTTCTTCAGTGCGTTGCTCTACCTTGTTTTCCATTTCATTAAGCAGCTCTCTGTTTTGGTTTTTGAGCTTGATTGCGCTGTGTGTAAATGTGGCTGATTTGTACGATGAAGCCACCATAATAGCAGTAAATGCTAGGCCTAAAATACCGAGGACAGAGTTGTAGTTTTCGTTAGAAAAGGTTAATAAAAAAGAGTAGGGCGCCAATAAAATAATGCTATAGAGTACAGCGGTTACTCGGCTTCCTGAAAGCAGATTTGCAGAGCCTCCTGCGAAGGCAGATAAAATAGCAATCGTGGTCGTCGTCTCTATTGCTGATGAGGTGCTATGAAACCAAAGTGCATACCCACACCACGATAGCGCAGTTAAAATACACCCGGTTGAAAATCTTTTTGAGTATGTGTCAGCATTAAATAACGGGCTATCCTTTTTGGTTTTATAAAACCACATTACATCAATAGCGCGAGCTGCTAATAAGACAACCATAATGCTTAGCCAGATACTTTTTTCGTAGGATATTTTCTGGTTATTTAAATCAAAAGCAAACACTAATATAAAACTGACTACAATCGAAATGGCAATGCCAGAGATGGCATTAGAGTATAAAATTTTAACGGTTTCTCTGCGTTCTTCACTATTTAGATTTTTATATGGCACTAAGTAAAACCTTATACAAAAGTCACTCCAACTAGCGATGGAGAAACGTTCAAGAAATACAGCAAATATTTCAGATGAACAAAAGCGTATTAAACATCGATTAGTTAGGCTCTAATCCTGAGTATAAGAATAAATATAGTTTATGAAAGCAAAAAAAAAAGCTAGCACAGTAAAAAGGCTCATAATAAATAATCATTATGAGCCTTAAAATTATTAAGCAGGTTAAAGTGTTAACGACTTTACTTGCTGTTTAGTAGATTTAACCTTCGAAATCACTATCGTTATGGCGCTCTGCCATTTGATCTTCTTCAGGGCCCCATGTGCGATTTACGCGGCGGCCGCGCTTTACAGCAGGGCGATCAGCAACTTGTTTTGCCCAACGAACAACATGAGTGTATGAGGCAACATCTAAAAATTCAGCTGCATCATATAAGTCGCCTAAAACAAGCGAGCCATACCAAGGCCAAATTGCAATATCGGCAATTGAGTATTCATCACCCGCCATGTATTCATTTTCGCTTAAATGACGATTTAACACGTCAAGTTGGCGTTTAGTTTCCATGGTAAAACGATCAATAGGGTATTGCATTTTACTTGGTGCGTAACTATAAAAGTGACCAAACCCACCACCTAAGTATGGCGCTGATCCCATTTGCCAAAATAGCCAGTTACGACACTGCGTTTTAGCTTTTAAATCCTTAGGGATGAGTACATCAAATTTTTCAGCCAAATATTGTAAAATAGAACCCGATTCAAAAACGCGAGTAGGTGGGGTAGTTGAATGATCCATTAGCGCTGGGATTTTTGAGTTTGGATTAATATCAACAAAGTCAGATCCAAACTGATCGCCATCACCTATGTTTATTAAATATGCGTCATAGTCTGCATCGGTGCAACCAAGCTGTAAAAGCTCTTCAAACATGATTGTAGCTTTTTGGCCATTTGGCGTAGCAAGAGAATAAAGCTGAAATGCGTGCTCGCCAATAGGTAGAGTTTTGTCATGAGTCGCGCCTGCAATTGGGCGGTTAATGCTGGCAAATTTACCGCCACTTTCACTTTCCCACGTCCATACTTTTGGTGGCGTGTATTCGTTTTGATCACTCATAAATAACCTCAATGTTAAATGGAAATGTTTAATACTTACTCATAAATGTGGCCATAAAAAATTAATTAAAGGCCCTAAATATTTAATTTACCGACCTTTTAATTTATCGGCTTTTGCTAATCTATAACCTAAAAACAACCCGCTTAGCGCTCCAAATAAATGGCTTTCAAACGATACATGATAGCGCTGAGGTAAAACACCCCATATAAAACCGCTATAAAGTATAGCCACTACAACTGCAATTATAATTGATTTTAATGAGCGTCTTACTAAGCCGTAGCATAGAATAAAGCCCCATAAACCATATATAACACCGCTTAAACCAACATGTATGTTACTGCGCCCAAATGCCCAAACTAAGAGCCCACCGACTAGAGCGGTAAAAATAAATACGTTATAAAAACGTTTTACGCTGTACTGGCAAATTAGCCAACTTAATACTACAAATGGGATCATATTACTGGCAAAGTGCCACCAGCTACCATGTAAAAAAGGTGCGCATAGTATGCCAATTAATCCTTGGATACTGCGTGGATATATGCCTAAACCATTAAGATTTATGCCAGGTAGACTATTGATCACTTGTAGTACGAAGCAAATAACAACAATACTAAATATTGCGAAACGGGTACTAGTTAGTAATGACAGTGTGGTTGGCTTGGTTGCCATATAATCGCCCTAATTGACTTTAAGAGTTGCCAGTATAGGAATTGTATTTGCTAATGAAAAGCAATTAAAAAAGCACAGCATAAAATGCTGTGCTTAATTTTAATTATTACTCACTATTAACCTAATTTAGTTAATAGTTTTTTTGCAGCTAGTTCAGAGCTTGCTGGGTTTTGGCCGGTAATTACTAAACCGTCTTCTAGTGCTAATACACCCCAGTCGTCAGTTTTTTGATAATCGCCACCTTTTTTAATTAGCTCGTCTTCAACTAAAAATGGCACGATATCGGTAAGTTGCACTGCAGCTTCTTCAGAGTTAGTAAAACCAGTTACTTTTTTACCCGCTACTAGTGCATTGCCATCGGCATCTTTAACATTTAAAAATGCAGCACTTGCATGACATACCGCAGCAACAGGTTTTTGCTCTTTTACAAAGCTTTCGATAAGAGAGATTGAATCTGTGTTGTCAACCAAGTCCCATAATGGGCCGTGGCCGCCTGGGTAAAATACAGCGTCAAAATCGCTAGATTTTACTTCACTCAACACTTTAGTGTTTGCCATTAATGTTTGCGCCGCGCTATCGGCGTCGTAACGTTTTGTTGCATCTGTTTGAAAATCGGCAAGTGTACTTGTCGGATCAATGGGTGGTTGGCCGCCAGCTGGAGACGCTAATGTTACTTCAACGCCTGCATCAACAAATGCGTAATAAGGGGCTGCAAATTCTTCTACCCAAAAACCTGTTTTTTCGCCAGTGTTACCAAGTTCTGCGTGAGATGTAAGAACCATAAGTACTTTTTTAGACATTGAATATATTCCTTCTGATGATTTGAATTAGTTTATCTTGCTTACCAATTACTATATGCACTAACACTGCTTTAAACAACGATGATAAATTTAACTTTATTGGTTTAATAATTGATACAATAAAAAGGTTGAATTTAAAATACACTACGGAGCATTTATGAAAGTGTCGTTTGAGCAGTTAAAGAGCATGGTTGTATTTGCACAAATTGTAGAGCAGGGCAGCTTAACCGCTGCTGCCAAACAGCTAGGGCTTACGCGAGCAGTTGCAAGTTATCATTTAAAAAAATTAGAAACGCAGCTTGAAGTTACTTTACTAAATCGCTCAACCCGTACCATGGCGCTCACTGAAGCAGGCATTGCTTATTATGAGCGTTGTAGAATAATTACCGAACAAGCTAATGCGGCTAATCAGCAAATAGAAAATATAAAGAGCGAGCCACAAGGTTTACTTAAAATTAGTTGCCCAGTAAATGTGGGAATGCAGTTAATTGTGCCTGCAATAAATACGTTTAAGCGCCAATACCCTAAAATTCAAATAGACTTACAGCTTACTGACGATGTGGTTGATATTATTAAAAATGGGTTTGATTTTGCAATTAGGGGCGTGGCACTGAGTGACTCCAACTTGCAGGCAACCAAGCTGACTACAATGAGCACTTGTATTTGTGGCGCGCCGGAATACTTTGCACATTTTGGTAAACCTAAAACGCCTTTAGAGCTAGCAGAGCACCAATGGGTCGTTTATCAATTGGGCAGTAAAACATTAACACTTCAAAAAGATGGCAAAAAACACGATATTACAATGCAAGGCGCCTTAAGCACCAATAATGCCGCTGCTCGTACTGCTTTTGTTGAAGCAGGGCATGGCATTGGGCGTATTCCGCTTTACGATGCGTGGCCAAAAGTGCAAGCTGGACTGCTTGAAATAATATTAGATGATTATAAAAGCAAAGATATTGAGCTTTACGGGGTATTTCCGCCAGGGGCTGCGGGCTCTAAAAAGCTACGATTGTTTATTGATTACTTAAAAGCATACTTTGTAAAACAGCATACCGCTTTAGGTATGCTGAAAAGTACTTAATGAGTAGTTTTTACAGCATTTATAAAGTTCGGCTAAATAATGCCACCGCTTGTTGATACATATTTATCGCAAGGGCTGCATCGTATCGCTCACCTTCATCACGCATAAAGGCATGCTGTGCGTTAACTTCCTGCCACTGGTAATTGATGCCTGTGCTTACGCATTGCTGGTATATTTTAGCGCGGCCTTCTTTTGGCACATGCGGGTCTTGTTTGCCCCATATAAAGTGAATTTCGCCTTGTATATCAGCCATACGCTCGAATGAGTTATTTCCAGGTTGCGCAGGTAATGTATTGCTGTGAATATCAGTTGCGTATAAACAAAAAGCCGCATTAATTTCAGGATTTAGTGCCGCTCTGTAAGCTAAGTGACCGCCAATACATACGCCCATTGCGCCGACGGAGCCTGTGCAATAGCTTTGTAATCTAATGAAGTCGATCATAGTTTGTGTGTCACTGTCGTGGTGCTCAAGTGGCTTTGCCCACTTGTCGGCATTGCCTTTGTCTTTACCTGTATCATCATAAGCAAGCACAGTGCCTATAGGGTTTAACTCATGAAACACTTCAGGCACTAACACTACAAAGCCATGGCTTGCTAAAATAGCTGCGCTGCGTGCGATGGGGGCAGTTTGCTGAAATATTTCAGAATAAAAAATGATAGCAGGGAACTGTCCTTGCGCTTGAGGGCGATATACAGTTGTTCGCATTAAACCTGTCGGTGTTGGCAAGTCAGCATTATGTTGTTGGATTATCATAAAAAGCGCTCAGTAAAATAAAATTATATATGCTGATATGGTAACTGAGCGCGATAAAATATACGACTTTTGTCGTTGAGTATTTATACCAACCTGCATAAATCTTTGATCAATTTAACGAATTAAATTTCACTACAACGTCGTTAAAAATTTTTTATTTAGAACAACTAGATAAAAAATTTTTGCCTAGTTCTAGGGCCTATTGACCTTTCAGGATTAAAATTTGTTCAATCTAGGGGGCATTTAATCGCGGCGCGAGGTTTGTAACCTAGTGGGCTAAGTAAAAACCGAGTAACAAAGAGTAAATAGCCCCTAGGCAGAACCCTTTGGGCAGCGCCTGTTTGGCATTTATGCTACGTTATCGCCTATTTATGGGGAATAACCACACTACATAGGCTCTGCCTTGCCTAAATACCAAACAGTCTGATGCAAATTTAACCTCGAAAGATAAACAGGCCCTAGCGTAATTTTCTTAACGTTAAATAGACCCCATATATAAGCAGATTGGTATTAAATACTTGCAGGCATTTTATTACAACTGGCGTAGTAACTTACCGTGGCAGGCCAATCTGAAAAAATACCCATTACCCCCACGTCCTTTGCGAGTACGTCGACTACTGTCATCATGTCGCCATCGTTATCTATAACATCAGCAATTGATTGATAGTAATAACCTCCACCTTCATTAAGCGGGCCCGAGCGCTCAAGGCTCCATGCAATAAGCTTTAAACCAGCTGCTTTTGCGTCAATAGCGTATTGCGATGGCACAATATTACTTTCGTTATCTATTGTTAGCATCATCCAAATTGGAGGAGCTAAAATCTTCACCCCATCAGCCACTAACTCATCCATACCCGGTTGCCATGTTTGTGGGTTACTTGGATCAAATCCGGCTTCACTGTCACGTCCATCTAGGTAAACGCTTTTATCTGCAAAGTCAGGGTTATTGTTAATCCAGTATTTTACGTCTTCAAGGTTAAATGATTGCGGATAAACTTTTGAGGCTGGCACACCCATTTTCGTGTACTCGTCTAGCATTTTTTGCGCATATTGTTCTTGCGTCATTCCATCAAATGGCATACTTACTTGTGGCGATTTTAGCTCTGGTGTCATTTTTACACCTAGCTCATTAAACAGTGCAATGCTTTGTTTATGGGTCATCAATGTGCCGTTGGTGGCATATAAATCAGTGCGCCAACTTGGTGTGCCATCCATGTAATCGGCAACGGTCGTTGCATTAGTGTTTGCACCATCCATTTTACCTTCAAGGGTTAAAAACTCCGCTAAGCTTATATCGCTGGTACAACATTTAGCTGATGCGGCAATACCATTAGCAGGGTCGGCTGGTGTAAATGGCACACTGCATTTAGCTGCAAGTTCAGGAATAGCTAAAATATTAGTTGTGGTATGTAAATCGCATTGAGAGTGGCGACAAACAAGCTCTTTGTCGTTTGTAAATGTAACATCGCATTCAACAATGCCAGCGCCCATTCTCGCTGCCGCAATGTAGGCTTCTTTAGTGTGTTCGGGGTATTGCATTGATGCACCGCGATGACCAATAGAAAAATCGGTGCGGTAAAAAGGACCTTCGCTGCATGACTCTAATTTTGTTTTTAGTGTGCTTTGCGCCATATCGTTAATTAAATAGTCAGGGCGAGTCCCTAGCTGAATATTTACTCCTTCAGCAACCTCTACAACAATGGGCGTAGGTACTTCAACAATTTCCACTTCGGTGTTGGTAACAACCACTTCTTTTTCTACTATTTCTACATCATCGTCGCAGCCTGCAAGTGTGGCTAACAATATACAGCTTGTAAGTAAGGTAATACGTTTCATTGTTTATCCTTAAAAAGTAAAATTTGTACTACCTTAATGATTATTAATGACAATTTTGCTACAAGCTTATTAATTTACTTTTTTATTAAGCATTTGATTGACCAATAATGCACCTAACATTATAGCAGCCCCAATACTTAACCGAACTATATCGGCATCTCTGTTCCAGATCAGCACGTTAATTATAATCCCAGCTGGAATAAGCAAGTTATTCATAACTGCCAAAGCACCTACGTTGACAAGGGTTGCGCCTTTATTCCACATAAAGTAACCAAGTCCTGATGCAACCAACCCTAAATAAATTAGTATGCCCCACTGTGTGAAAGTGGTTGGTAATTTGTTTGAGTTACCAAATAATGCATAGCAAATTGTGGCAATAATAAGTGCGCCTATAAAAAACCATCCAAATACGGCTTTATCATCAAGCTGATTGTTATTCATTAATCGTTTGTAGGTAACTTGGCCTACAGCAAAACTTATATTCGCCCCTTGAACGATTAATAAGCCGATTATGAAATCGCTATTTAGGTTTTCGTAACGAATAGTAATTGCACCGATTACAGCAATAAGTGCGACTATAAAAAAGCGTGGGTTAAAGCGTCTGTTCAATACATCATTTAGCAGGGTAATGTACAAAGGAGTCATTACAGTAAATAGCAGCACTTCGGGAACGGTTAAAAATAAAAATGAGTGGTAGTAAAAGCTATACATAACACCAAGTTGTATAGCGCCAATCAGCATAAGCTTTAAGGCTAAAGGTTTAGGCGTTTGTTTGAGCTTTAAAAAAGGTAAAAAAATCAGTGTTGCCAGTGCTATGCGTATTAATACGCTAAACCAAGCGTCAACTTGGCCTGCTAAATACACACCAATTAAACTAAACGAAAACGCCCAAAGCAAAGTGACTGCAAATAAGTACTGCATAACCATCATCTTTTAATAAATATTGAGCTAAGTTTATCTGTTATATGTGAGGGTATAAACAATAAAAGCCCGCAAGCGGGCTTTTATAAAAGTGAGCTTAATAAATTAAGTTATTTACTCAACTAAACCACGGCGCTTAAGTAATGCGTCGGTAGTTGGTTTTTGACCTCTAAACTCAATGTAGCTTTGCATTAAGTCGCGGCTGTTACCTTTAGATAGGATTTCTTTACGGAACTTATCACCATTTTTACGTGTTAAGCCGCCGTTGTTTTCCATGTGTGCAAAGGCATCGGCTGCAAATACTTCAGTCCAAAGGTATGCGTAGTAACCCGCAGAGTAACCACCGGCAAATGTATGGCTAAAGTAGTTTGATTTATAACGCGGTGGTACAGGGTAGTAATCAATACCGTGTGCTTTTAGCGCATCGCTTTCAAACTTTTGAACATCAGTAATTTTTTTATCTGAGCCAAACGAGTGCCATTCCATATCAAGTAAAGCAGCTGCTAAATATTCAGTGGTACCAAAACCTTGGTTGAATTTTTGCGATGCAAGTACTTTATCAAGTAAAGCTTGTGGAATTGGCTCACCTGTTTTGTAGTGTTTGGCGTAGTTAGCAAGTACCGTAGGTTCAATCATCCAATCTTCATTCGCTTGCGACGGAAACTCAACAAAGTCACGCGCTGTAGCAGTACCTGCTAAGCTTGGGTATTTAACGTCAGAGAATAAACCGTGCGCCGCATGACCAAACTCATGGAACATAGTTGACACTTCGTCAAACGTCATTAACGTTGGCTCGCCTGCAGCAGGTTTTGGAATGTTTTGGGCATTGTAAATTACAGGTTTAGTGCCTTTTAAGCCGCTTTGACTTACGTAAGCGCTCATCCATGCACCGCCACGCTTACCTTCACGTGCGTATGGGTCTAGGTAAAATAAACCGATGGCGCTGCCGTCAGCGTTGAATACTTCGTAGGCTGTAACATCTTCATGATAAACCGGTAAGTCTTTACGCTCTTTAAATGTAATACCGTATAGCTTGTTCATTGCAAAGAATAAACCATCGTGAATTACAGAATCCATTTCAAAGTAAGGCTTAACAAGGGCAGGATCTAAGTCGTACTTTTCAGCACGTACTTTTTCTGCGTAAAAAGCCCAATCCCATGGTTTAAGCTCAAAGCTTTCACCTGAATCGTTAATTACTTTTTGAATAGCAGCTGCTTCAATTTTAGCTTTTTCAACTGCTTTTGGTGCTAGGTCATCTAAAATGCCGTACACGTTGTCAGTTGTTTGTGCCATACGCGAAGTCATTACATACGATGCCCAATCTTTAAACCCTAGTAGCTCTGCTTTTTGAGCGCGTAGGTTTGTTTCTTCAATAATAATTGGGCCGTTAGTTTTTGCTGCACGGTTAGCAGAGGCTTTAAATATTTGCTCACGTAGGTCGCGGTTTTCAAGGCTTGATAAAATTGGCTGTTGGGTCGTATTTACCAGCGTGATCATGTAGCCGTCTTTACCTGCTTTTTTAGCAGCGGCCGCAAGACCTGCAATTTCACCTTCAGAAAGGCCAGCAAGTTTAGATTTATCGGTAACTACAATGACATCTTCTTTAAACGATTTTAAAATGTTTTGAGAAAACGCAGTAGAAAGCTCTGCAAGTTGTGAGTTGATTTCACGCATTTTTGCTTTTTCAGCGTCATTTAATTTAGCGCCTGCTTTTACAAATTGCTTATAGTAAAAATCCACAAGGCGTTGATCTTCAGCATTAAGCGAGTCTTTGTTGTCGTAAATAGTTTGTACGCGCTTGAATAATGCACCATTTAAGTAAATGTCGTCAGAGTGAGCAGATAATACCGGCGCCATTTTTTTACTTATACGTTGGTATTCGTCATCAGAAATCAAACCTGAAAGGTTATAAAAAGCAGCTGATACACGGTTTAGTAGCTCGCCAGACATTTCCATTTCAACTAATGTATTTTTAAAAGTTGCAGGAGCTGGGTTGTTAGCAATAGCTTGTATTTGCGCAGTATGCTGAGCAATACCAGCATCAAAGCCGGCTTCGTAGTCTTTTGTACCAAACTTATCAAACTCAGGTGCCATGTATTGTAATGGGCTGGGTTTGAATAAAACATTGTTTGCGTTCATGTCTTGCACTTGTGCTGCGCTCTCTTTTGCCATGTCTTGAGGTTCGTTAGAAGAACAAGCCGATAGGATTAGGGCACTAGCAATAGTAGTGGCGATCAGGGTTTTACGCATAATAACTCCATAAAAAGATTAGCCGAAATAGGCTTTGCGAGTCGAAAAACCTAGTTAACTTATCAAATTTGTGGGTTTATACAATAAAGTTTATCGGTATTAAGGGGGATTTGAACGCAAATTAGCTAATAATTAGTATTAAGGTGGGTAAAAGTAGCTCTAAAATCAAACGTTAAAGCTACTTAATTATACGATTGTGTGCTTGAGAGGGGGTTAGTTATAACCTAAAACAAATTTTTTCTCTGAGCCAAAGCTATTAGATTGCTGCCCAAACTCTTTATTAATAGTTGCTAGAGTTTGCTCTTGTTCGGCCAGCAAGCACAAAACTTTATTTCGGTAATCTAGGCTGCTTTCAAACAATTTTAAATCTACCTGCGGCTGCAAAGTAGCGAGTCTTTGATTTAGAGTAAGTTGTGTCATATGTGATCTCCAGTGCTTGTACACTATTTATATAGCACTCGGTGCAATAAAGAGTTAATAAATTGTTTATAAAATTCATATTGAACTTATTAACTTGGCGTTTTAGTTATATTATGACGTGCTAAGCTTAGCGAAAACTGAACCACACTTATTTTTAGTGAACAAATAACAATCAAAAAAGATATTGGGAACACTTATGACCCTCGAACAAATTAATCAATACTTAGCCTTTGTAATATTCACTTATAACGATGTGAATATTACGGTAGCAAAAGTAATTCAAGTGCCACTTATATTGTTTGCTATGTGGTTTGTAGTCACACGTATTGGCAAGCTTATTAAAAAAACATTACTCGCTAAAAAAATAAGCCAAGATGCAGTGCATTTGTTTACTCGTATTTACTTTATTTTAAGTATCGCAATTTTAATTTTTACATCGCTTGAAGTGCTCAGCATCCCGCTTACGGCATTTGCTTTTGTATCCGGTGCGATTGCTATTGGTGTAGGTTTTGGTGCACAAAACATTATTAATAACTTTATCAGCGGTTGGATATTGATGTGGGAACGTCCAATTCGCATTGGTGACTTTTTAGAGGTAGGTAACGCAAAGGGCGTAGTTGAAACTATTAATACGCGTTCTACACGTATTCGCCGAAATGACGGCGTACATATGCTTATACCTAATTCTCAATTGCTCGAAAATACAGTAACAAACTGGACGCTGATAGATGGCAATGCACGCTCATCGGTCAGTGTCGGCGTTGCGTATGGTTCAGACGTTATACTGGTTAAAAAGCTTATCCAGCAAGTGCTTGATGATCATGATGCAATATTGGTTAATCCAAAGTCATCAGTGTTATTTGATGACTTTGCAGATAGCTCGCTTGTATTTAATGCTATTTTTTGGGTATGCGCCGAGTCTGAAACCATGCTTAGAAAAGTGCGCAGTGATATTCGTTTTAGTATTTATGCTGTATTTGAAGAGCATGATGTAGTGATTGCGTTTCCACAGCGCGATATTCATATAGATGGTGAAATTGCTTTTAAAAGGTCGTAGTTCTAATAAAAAAAGTCGCTTGCGGGTGACTTTTTTATGAGTAACCACAACGTTTCTATTTTGGGTTAATATGTAAAGCAATCTATTTTTCCTACTTTACTTCGCGAACTTCAATAAAGGACATATGTCCTCATTATTAGGTTTTTGCATCTAAATATTGATAAAAACACGCAATCTTGTAGTTAAATGTTGCAAAAAAGTTTCCATTTATGTTCATATTTATGCAGTAAAATTATTACACAATGGTATAATCTTAATTGTTCGTTCAGCCTTGTTACTCCGTTTTGTACTCTCGGTGATGAGGTCCGCGCGCCATATAGCAAGTCGCGAAAAATTGTACGAGCCCGCAATGAATACATTGCGCAACACAAAAAACCGTTGAACAAGAGTGCATACTAAAGGTTAATACCCGACATGAAATCATTAAAGAAATCTGCAATAGCGACAATTATTAACGCTGCACTACTATCTGCTGCTGGCACATCTATTTCAGCATTCGCCGCTGAAGAAGAAACGGCTAAAAAAAGCAATCAACTAGAAGTTATTCAAGTTACCGCCCGTAAACGCGTAGAAAATGCACAAGAAGTACCTGTAGCAGTATCTGCATTACAAGGTGATAACCTTGATGCATATAGCTCTGCAGGTATGGATATTCGCTTTTTAAATGCGAAAATTCCAAGTTTATCTATTGAGTCTTCATTTGGTCGTTCATTCCCACGCTTTTACGTTCGTGGTTTAGGTAATACCGATTTCGATTTGAATGCATCACAACCAGTATCACTTGTTGTTGATGAAGTAGTTCAAGAAAATGCAATTTTAAAAGGTTTCCCAGTATTTGATGTTGAACGCGTAGAAGTATTACGTGGTCCTCAAGGAACGCTATTTGGCCGTAACACGCCAGCTGGCCTTGTTAAGTTTGATACTGTTAAACCAAGCCAAGAATTTGATGGTTATGGCTCTGTTTCATACGGTAGCCGTGGTGCTGTAGATACAAGTGGTGCTGTAGGTGGTGCTTTAACTGACCGTTTATCTGCTCGTGTTTCATTATTATGGCAAGACAAAGACGATTACATTGATAACCAAGCTCCAGGCTTTGAAGCTAAAGATGAGCAAGGTGGTTACACTGAAAAAGCGGCACGCGTTCAGTTTTTATATGAAGGCGATGATTTTACTGCTTTATTAAACTATCACACACGTGACTTAGATGGCTCACCAATTGCCTTTCGTGCAAATGTAATTAAAGCGGGTACTAATGAGCTAGTAGATAACTACGAAAATGATGTTGTTTATCAAGATGCGGCATCTCGCTCTACTCAACAAGTAGAATCGGAAGGTGCAAGCTTAAAGCTTGAGTGGGAACTTAAAAACCACACAATCACTTCTATTTCTGCATGGGAAAGTGCTGAAATTTATTCTCGCGCTGACATCGACGGCGGTTATGGTGCTTCTTATATTCCAGATTTCATGGGACCCGGTTTTATCCCTTTCTCTTCAGAAAGTGCTGATGGCATTCCAGATCACGACCAGTTGACGCAAGAGCTACGTTTATCTAGTAACTTTGATGGTGACTTAAATTATCAAGTAGGTGTATTTTACTTTGATGAAGAGCTAACGATTGAAAACTTCAGCTACGATACATTCTCAACACCTAATGCTGGTGCTTTAAATGGTTATGTTCGCCAACAACAAGACACAACTGCATGGGCTGTATTTGGTTCTGTAGATTATACTTTTTCAGATGATTTAAAAGTAACAGCGGGCCTTCGTTATTCTGATGATGATAAAGATTTTGTAGCTGATCGTACACTTAGCCCAATTGGTGGCGGTGCATTACTTGTAGAGCGTGATGTTAGTGACGACCATGTTAGCTGGGATTTATCTGCAAACTATAAAGTAAACGATGATGTTAACTGGTACGGCCGTGTAGCAAACAGCTTCCGCGCACCTAGTTTACAAGGTCGTATTTTATTTGGTGATGACGTTACAACAGCTGAGTCAGAAACGGTAACATCGTACGAGACAGGTATTAAATCAGACGTGCTAGACGGCCAAGGCCGTGTAAATGCAACTGTATTTTACTACACGATGGACGACCAACAGCTTACTGCTGTAGGCGGTGGTGCTAACTTTAACCGTTTAGTTAATGCTGATAAAACGACTGGCTATGGTTTTGAGTTAGATACGCAGTGGGTATTAAGCGATGAGTTTAATGCAACGTTTAACTTAAGCTACAATAAAACAGAAATTAAAGATAACGATTTAGCTGTCGCTGTTTGTGCTCAATGTACTGTAACTGACCCAATTAATGGTTCTGGTCTTGCTGTACTTGATGGTAATAGCTTACCGCATGCTCCTGAGTGGATCTCTAACTTTACGCTTCGCTACACTAAAGAACTTGCCGATGGTAATTTCTTCGCAAGCGGTGATATTTCTTATCGTAGTAAAATCAATATGTTCCTTTACGAATCAGTAGAGTTTGAAGGTAAAGAGCTTATTGAAACAGGTCTTCGTACAGGTTACACATGGTCTGAAGGCGATTACGAATACGAAGTTGCTGCGTTTGTTCGTAACTTATTTGACGAGCAACAAGTTATTGGCGCTGTAGATTTCAATAACAATACAGGTATTGTTAACGAAGAGCGTTATGTTGGTGCTGAATTTAAAGTTAACTTCTTCTAGAGATAACCTTAAATTATATTAATTTTTAAAAGCCTGCCTTGTGCAGGCTTTTATGTTTTTATAAAGCTGGTAAAGTAGCGTTAATTAATTTAAAGAGATAAAAAGATGGCTGGATTTTGGAATTACCGTGTAATTTTTTGTGAAGCAACGAAAGACGAAGCAGCGCAATATCAAATACATGAAGTAGAATATAACCTAAATGGTAAAGTAACTAACTGGTCAGAAACTGGCGCAGCCCCTTTTGGAACAACCTTAGATGAGTTGAAAGATGACTCTGAGCGTTTAAAAACTGCATTTGATAAACCAGTACTTAAAGTTGTACGTAAAACGCGTGGCTACGAGCTTGTTGATGTTGAAACGGGTGAGGAAGCAACGGGTGAGCCGCCAGCAGGCTTAACGCAATAACTGTATTTATATAAAAGGTGCTTAAGGCGCCTTTTTTATTGTCAAAATTTAGCACAAGTTAAATAAGGAATGAGGATGACTTTAAAAGCAATATTATTTGATATGGATGGCACATTAGTTGATTCAGAAAGCATGCACTTTGTATGCTGGAGTAAATTACTTAAACCCTACGGTGTTAGTTATTTAGAAAATGATTTTTGTCAGCGCTTTTCGGGACGGCCCACTTTAGAAGCCGCAATTGAAATTAAGCAAGAGCATAACTTATCGGTAAGTGCACAGTTTTTAGCAGATGAAAAATACCGTTTATTTGGTGAATATGTAGTAACACATTTACCGCCACTGATGCCATTTACAGAGCAAACATTGAAAGCTGTAAAAGCGAGTGGCTTAAAAATGGCGCTAGTAACAGGCAGTGCTAAAAGTGAAGCTATGCCAATACTGAAAGGCTTAGGGTTTTATGAGCTGTTTGATACGGTGGTTACAAAAGATGATGTAACTAATCCTAAACCTGCAGGGGATCCGTATTTACTGGCACTTGAGCAGATAAATATACAACCTGGCAATGCAATTGCTGTTGAGGATACTTACACAGGGGTAACAGCTGCTAATAATGCTTTGTTACGTGTTGTAGCCATTGCCAATAGCCATACTAAAGATCACGACTTTAGCCAAGCTACCTATCAAATGAGCAACTTAGATGAGTTTTGGCAATGGGCGCAATCTCAACTATAGTTTAAGCCAACTTTTACGTGCTTGGATGCGCCAATGTTTACTATTAAACACCTGCTTTTAATTGTTATTGTACTTTTTACGCAATGCATAAGTGCAGCACAACCGTCTGTTTTACTGGCTAAAGTATATGACGAAACTAAGCATTATGATGTAAGTAAATATTTAGTCAGTGAAAAATATGATGGCGTAAGAGCTATCTGGACCGGCACGCAGTTTGTCACTCGTAAGGGTAATATTATCAATGCGCCAAGTTGGTTTACAGTGCCATTGCCAAATGTATGGCTTGATGGTGAGCTGTGGACTAAACGTGAGCACTTTTCTGCGCTTAGTGGCATAGTCAGAACTAAAAAACCTAATAATCATGATTGGCAAACTATTACTTATAAAGTATTTGATATGCCAGATAAAAATCTGCCTTTTAGCACTCGTTATAAAAACTATAATGAGCTTATTACTAGCCTAAACTCGCCGCACATTAGTGCTGTAGTTCAATATAGCTTTACAAATAATGAGCAACTTACAGAGTATTTTGAGAACATAACTAAGCAGGGCGGCGAGGGAGTAATGCTTCATTTGGCCAGCGCTAAGCACAGCAATGGAAGAAGTAATGCATTACTAAAATTAAAACCTTATTTAGATGCAGAAGCGGTTGTAATTGCGCACTTACCAGGCAAAGGTAAATATCAAGGTATGTTAGGGGCATTAAGGGTAAAAACAGCGCAGGGGCAGGTATTTTCTATTGGTACTGGGTTTAATGATGCACAGCGCTCCATCCCACCGGAGATTGGTAGTACTGTAACGTACCGATTTCATGGCTTAACAAAAAATGGGTTACCGCGTTTTGCCAGTTTTTTACGGGTCAGAGATAGTTTATAACATTTATAAATTTTACAAAGTGTGCTAAATTGCGCGGCCTTTTTGGTAATGTGTGGTGAAGTATGTTTGTAGGTTTTGATTACGGTAGTTCTAATTGTGCTATGGGTGTAATGAGCGAGGGTAATGTTCAATTAGTACCGCTAGAGCAAGGAAAACATTACTTACCGTCTACACTTTACACTCATCACAGCGCGTTGGTTGTTGATTTTGTTGCTAAGCATTTACATGGCACAGCCCATGAGCATGACTTTTTAACGCAGCGCCAAGCATTATTAAATACCTTACCTCGTATTAAGTCAGACCTTGATTTACAACCTTCAGATGAAACCCTATTTATTGGTCGTGAAGCGATTAGCGAGTACGTGCAGTTTCCTGAAGAAGGCTATTTTGTTAAGTCTCCTAAATCATTTTTTGGTGCAACAGGTTTAAAGCAAGGTCAAATTAACTTTTTTGAAGATATCGCAACCGCGATGATCTTAAAAATTAAGCAACGTGCTGAGCTCTCTTTAGGTAAAACACTTACACAAACAGTGATTGGTCGCCCAGTAAACTTTCAAGCTGTGGGTGGTGAGCAATCAAATCAACAAGCGGTCGGTATTTTAGAGCGTGCTGCTAAACGTGCTGGTTTTAAAGACGTAGAGTTTTTATATGAGCCACTTGCTGCGGGTATCGATTACGAGAGTGATTTAACTCAGGATCAAAAAGTACTCGTTATTGATATTGGTGGTGGTACAAGTGACTGCTCATTTGTACAAATGGGCCCAAGCTTTAGAGGAAATAGCCAGCGCGATAGCGATTTTTTATCTCACAGTGGTAAACGTGTTGGCGGAAACGATTTAGATATTGCTTTGAGCTTTCATGGTTTAATGCCGTTATTGGGTTTAGGTAGTACGTTTAAATCGGGTTTGCCTTTGCCTAATCAAGCGTTTTGGCAAGCGTGTAAAATTAACGATGTAAACTTACAAAGCCAATTTTATAGTGAAAGCCATACCCGAGAGCTAAACGCACAATTACGTGATGTAAGTGCACCTGAGCTTTATAAACGTTTAATACATTTACAGCAAAACAAGCAAGGCCATCAGTTAGTGCAACAAGGTGAAGCGGCTAAAATAGCACTTTCGTCTGCTAGTGTGTTTGATTGTGATTTAAGTTTTTTAGATAGTGGGCTGAATAAAAATGTATCTGTAAGAGATTTAGCTGTTGCCGTTGAGAGTAGTATTAGCCAAATAGTTACTTTAGCAAAACAAGCAATCAGCGACGCTGCGACCACGCCAGACATTATTTACTTAACAGGCGGTAGTGCGCAGTCACCATTGATTAAAGCGGCTTTAAGTGAGCACTTAGGCGATATAAAGATGGTTAACGGGGATCACTTTGGTAGTGTAACCGCTGGCCTGACTAAATGGGCCAGCATGCTTTATAAGTAACCTAGATTACAATTGAGGTTTAAAGATCTATTTGTCGGGTTGCGAGGTATTTTTCGTAATCTGGCAATGTGCGTTCAAGCTCTACGTCCATAAGCGGTGAGCTTAATAACATATCTGCACTCACTTCATTACACGCCACCGGAATATTCCAAACAGCTGCTAAACGCAGCAGCGCTTTAACATCAGGGTCATGAGGCTGTGATGCTAATGGGTCCCAAAAAAATATTAAAACATGTATCTCATGTTCTGCTATTTTAGCGCCAAGTTGTTGATCGCCGCCCATAGGACCACTTAAAAGCTGAACTACATCAAGCCCCGTAGTTTTTTGAATTAAATGCCCCGTAGTACCTGTGCCATATAAAGTGTGCTTACTTAGTATTTCTTTGTGCTTTTCACACCATAATTTTAGTGCTGCTTTTTTACCATCGTGTGCCACTAAAGCAATATTTTTTTGTGCGGGAAGAGATTGTGTTTTTTGTTCCATGCTAATTCTTTTTATTGATGAACCTAAACTCGGAAGAATAAATCTCTTAACCAAAGTGCAGGTTAGTTAAAATAATAGATTGATAGCAAGGGCAATAAATACAATGCCAGTGATCCTATCAATCCAAAGTTGGCTATTTGGGTTACGTCTAAAAAACTGTGCAATTTTGTCGCCAAAATAAATATACGTGCAGTCAATCGGAAAAGCAAAAAGAGGGTAAAGTAAGCCAAAAAATGCGAGCTGAAAAGTAGCCGATGAAAGCGTTGGATCTACAAATTGTGGAATAAATGCAATAAAGAATAATGCTACTTTAGGGTTTAATACTTCAGTCATCATGGCCTGAAACATGACATTACTTTTTTTACTGGTACTTATATGCGGTTTATCGGTTTGCTTGTCATCAGATGTCGGCTCTGGCTGCTTTAGCGTGCCTTTAATCATCATAAACCCTAAATAGCATAAGTATGCTGCGCCTGCATATTGCACTGCGGCATAGGCACTAGGGGAAGCTTTCAGTACTGCGCTTAGGCCTACAACAGCAAATAGCGTATGAACAACCCCACCTAATGCAAAACCAAAAGCACTTTGCATACCAGCACTTCGACCATTAGCAAATGTTTGCGCCATCAAAAATGCATTTGATGGCCCAGGCGCTACTGCCATTAAAAAACTGGCTAATAAAAATGAGACTAGAAAGTCAGGATTGATCATTGAGTACTTTTAGCCGGGTGTAAAGTATGTGCTTTTTTGCTCATTAAAATAAGCCAAAGCGGAACTAGCAATAATAAGTGAAAAGCAATCAACCACGGTGTGCTTAGCCCTAAATATTGGGTTAAAACAACAAGTATACTCGCGCCACTCATTTGCATAGCACCGAGTAATGCAGAGGCTGTGCCTGCTTGTTTAGGAAAGCTAGACAGAGACATTCCTGCAGCAGAGCCTAAACTTAAAGCAAACCCTAATGCAGCAATTAAGATAGGTAGCATAAGCGCAAATGCAGTTTCTATATGACTCAAGGCTAGCATTAAAATGCCTGAGAAAACCAGTACACTCACACCGACACGCAAAGCACGTTGGCTATTTCGTTTAATGTAGGTAGGTAAAATAAAACTTGCGACAATACTTATTACGGCATTTAACGTAAACCAAAAAGTAAAGTCGGCTACGGTACCCCCTAAATGTGTAATAAGCCAGCCTGGTGCGAGCGTTACATACACTAATATGGCTGACATTGAGACCATACAAATTAGGCTATTAAACAAAAATACCGGTGTTTTAATAATCGGTGTAAAGCGACGTAAATCTAAAATATGCCCCTGATAATGACTATCAGCAGGACGAGTTTCTCTAAAAAAGAATAGGGTAACAATAAGGCCCAAAATAGCAAACGCGGTTAAAAACATAAAGTTCATACGCCAGCCAAACTGTACGGTAAGCCAAGCCCCTAAAATAGGTGCCATTGCCGGAATAAAGCACACAATCCCGTTAAGGTAGGTAATCATTTGTCCGCTTCGTTCACTACCATATTTATCACGCACTATCGCAAATGCGACAACAAATGTGGCACACGCTCCAAACCCCTGAAAAGCACGTGCTATTAGTAATATCTCAAAAGAAGGCGAGTAGTATGCGAGTAATGCAGAGCTTGCATACAAACTAATGCCCACTACTGCCACTGGTTTTCGGCCAAATCTATCAGCCAAAGGGCCCGCAATTAATTGGCCTAGACCTACTGTTAGCATAAAAATAGCAACTGTTTGCTGTACTTGTTGTTCAGTAACTGCAAATTGTTCTGCAATAGTTGGAAAAGCAGGTAGGTAAATATCGATTGCCATAGGGCAAAATATAACGAGTAACGCTAAGATAAGTAACAAAGTCATATTAGGTTTAGCGGGCTGTGTTTGCATTGAGTCTCCTTTTGTCGAGTATTTTAGGTGGGCACTCATAAAAAAGAAAGGGCTTATGACCCCTGCATAGGTCGTCATTCTTACTTTTTGATTGGATTAAGCTAAAAAGCCAGCATAAATGCACTTTTTAAAACTGGTCTGATGTGTTAATTTTAATAAAGTAACTGTTGATGGAAAATAATAATGAGTAATAAATCTGCACTTGTACAAACATGGCATAAATTTAAGCGCCTACCTTTTGGGAATTGGCTTTTTACTAAAGCTGTTTGCTTTAAAGCGCCATATTTTGGTTCGATGAAACCTTACGTACTCGATTTGAGAGAGGGCCATTGTAGTGCGGTGGTTAAAAATCGTCGAAGTGTTCATAACCACATTGGTACCATACATGCAATTGCGCAGTGTAACTTAGCTGAATTGTGTGCAGGTGTAATGGTTGATGCAACAGTGCCAGTTAAAACGCATCGTTGGATCCCAAAAGGGATGACAGTTAGGTATTTGGCTAAAGTAGATACAGATGTACGAGCAGTCGCTGAAATTGATTTACCACACAAGTGGATTGATAAAGAAGACTTAGTAGTACCGGTTAAACTGTATAATACCCGCAATGAGCTTGTTTTCACTGCAGATATTACTATGTACATTACTGAGAAAAATTAATTTACGTAAAGCTAATTTGACTTAGCTTTTATCAGCGGCTTGTTTATTTACAAATGATAAGTCGCTGCCATCTTCTTTCAATAATGCTTTAACTTCTTTTGCGGGTTTTAGTTCTTTCGAAATTAGTTCCGGCTCTTCTTTTTCAAAGCGTTGCTTTAAACTGCCTTCAATTACTGCGCCTGCATCAATACTCAATGTATCGTGAAATACATCGCCATGAACATGAGCGCCACTTTGTACTTTTACTTCACTGGCATTAATTGACCCAATAACTTTACCTTTAACAATAACGCTTTTAGCTTCAACAATACCTTCAACAACTCCCGCTGAGCCAATAACTAAATGCTCCACTTTTATGTCACCATCAATACGGCCATCAAGCTGTACTTCACCTTGGCTAACTAAAGTGCCTGTAAGGCGTACGTCTTCAGAAATAATAGACGGTGTGTGATTCACTCTTTTTAAATTAGAGCTAACTGTTTTTTGTTTTTTTCTACCAAACACGAGAAAGCGCCTTTGTTATTTTTAGAGGATTGACTTGTTTACCATTAAGTAATACTTCGTAGTGTAAATGCGTGCCTGTGCTTCGGCCGGTGCTGCCCATTAAACCGATTACATCATGTTTAGTGATTGATTGACCTTTCTTTACTTTAATTTTATTTAAGTGTCCAAATCGAGTCACTAAGCCATTTTTATGTTCAAGCTCAATAAAGTTACCATAACCACCATTACGACCGGCACGAAGCACTACAGCGTCTGCTGGAGCGAATATTTCGGTTTTATGCCAACCGGCTAAATCAATTCCTTTATGAAAGGCATGATTACTATTCATGGGATCTTTTCTAAGGCCAAAATTACTCGAAATATAGTATTTAGCTTTAGCTAAAGGCAGGGTATTTGGTAGCTCAGTTAAAAAGTTTTCTAAATTATTTAATATTAATAGCTTATCAACGATGGCTAAAAAGTGGCTCGGAATTTTTGTTTCGTTAAATATATCAAGTGGCCCACCTTGTGCAGTTGTCTGGGCGCTTAATATTAGGTGTTGCTCAAGCGCAGACTCAATTCCTGCGCCTTTAACCATAGCTAAAATGGCTTGGTGACGTTCACTAATTTGGTTATCTAAATAGGTAAAGCTTTGCTCATAATGATTATTTAAGTTGGCCACTCTTGTTGCGAATGTAATTGGAGCGATTAACTGTGCTTGTTTACCTTTTTGATTTTCATCGACTAATGGTTCATGAAATTCATTGCCATTTTCATTAATAGGTACATCAAGTTCTGTATCAAGCTTAATAACATCTTTGCTAATTGAAGCAGGAAGGGATTCTATCATACTTTGCAGTAGCGCCTGCTTTTGCTCAAGAATTGCAAGTTGCTCTAACTGCGTTGCTTGAAGGGCTTGTTGCTCACTGACTTTTTGTTGCCACAGCGTTTGCTCGGTTATTTGATTTTGTTTTATGTCAGAGATTTTATTTGTTTGTGTATAAACACGAAAGCTCGAAATACTCAGCCAAGTAAAAGTGACTAAAATAAGCAACGCTACAAGAAGTTGAAACC
Organism: Pseudoalteromonas sp. Z1A2; assembly: GCF_011378755.1. NCBI lineage: Bacteria > Pseudomonadati > Pseudomonadota > Gammaproteobacteria > Alteromonadales > Pseudoalteromonadaceae > Pseudoalteromonas > Pseudoalteromonas sp. Z1A2. The sequence continues at coordinate 95,140 of NZ_WTKX01000015.1, forward strand.
AAGAGGCTAAAACAACATGCTTAACTTCGCCATTTTGACGAATAAGTAGCTGACGAGCAGGGAAAAATTTATGATAAAAAGACTTTATAAATACTGACATGGCATATAAACACTGGCTATTAACCGAATTAAGATAGCAATTTGAGTTAAAAAAGCTAGAAAAAAATTGTAACTGTTCAAAAATTAATAAAAAAGGGCTGCTTTTAGTAAGCAGCCCTTTTAATAATTTTTTTGGTATTCGTATTATTTTGCCGGCAGTACAGTACTCTCTACAGAGCCAAAACCTATACGTGCATAGCCTTCTTTTTCACACCAGCCACGCATAATAACGTTATCGCCATCTTCTAAAAAGCTGCGTTGTTCGCCGTTGCTTAGCGTAATTTTTTCTTTACCGCCACGAGAAAGCTCAAGTAATGAACCTGCTTCTTCGTGTGTTGGACCAGACTGAGTGCCCGAACCTAGCATGTCACCTGGCATAAAGTTACAGCCATTTACTGTGTGGTGAGTAACCATTTGTGCCACAGTCCAGTAAGAGTGCTTAAAGCTAGATGTTGATACGCGCGTTGGGTTATGGCCTTCGCTACGCATTTTTTGTGTTTGAATTTTAACATCCATTTGAATGTCAAAAGCACCTTGGTCGCGATTCGCTTTTGACTCTAAATAGTCCATAGGCTGTGGATCGTTTTCATCACGTGTCCAGCTTGTTCTATAAGGCGCTAATGCTTCGGTTGTTACAATCCAAGGCGATACCGTTGAGGCAAAGTTCTTAGCTAAAAATGGACCAAGCGGTTGATATTCCCACGCTTGCAAGTCACGTGCTGACCAATCGTTAAATACACAAAAGCCAAATACATGGTTTTCAGCATTTTCGATAGCGATTGCATCGCCCAGTGCATTGCCTTTACCTAAGTAAATACCAAGCTCTAGTTCGTAATCAAGGCGTTTACAAGGACCGAATGATGGCACTTCTGCATCAGGCGCTTTAGTTTGGCCTTTAGGGCGATGAAATGTTTGACCCGATACGTCAATAGATGAAGAGCGACCATGATAACCAATAGGTACCCATTTATAGTTAGGTAGTAGTGGGTTATCAGGGCGAAACAAACTACCCACAGCAGTAGCATGATAAATAGAAGTGTAAAAGTCGGTGTAATCACCGATGCGACAAGGCAAAGAATACTCTATATCAGACTGTGCAACCAATGTATCGCTAAGCGCTTGTTGGTGCTCAGAGCCTGCTCGTAGTGCTTTTGAAAGCGCTAAACGAAGTGCTGACCAATACTGCCCCCCTAAACCCATAAATGTATTTAGAGTTGCTTCACTTGCTGCATCAGCGGCTGTTTTAGCATCACCTGTTAAAACATTTAATTTACTCAGTTTTGCTAAATCAATTACTTGGTCACCAATTGCAACACCACCACGAAAGGCCTCATCAGACCCTTTACGGCGAAACTCTGCAAACGGTAAGTTTTGAATAGGGAAGTCGCAATTATCAACATTAGCTGACTCTACCCAGCTGGTTAAATTAATATCGTGGGTTTCGTTAATTAGGCTCATTACATTTCCTTTGGATTTTACTGTATGGCGACAAGGTATAGTTTATTTAATCATACTTGTACTTGGCGCCATACTTTTTAAATATTAAAACGACAAAAAGCAGCGAAGTTCGCTGCTTTTAATTTACTCAAATATTTTATAATACGCCGCGACGCTCTTGGTCACGTTCGATTGATTCAAATAATGCTTGGAAGTTACCTTCACCAAAGCCACCATCATCAACGCGTTGGATCATTTCTATAAAGATTGGACCAAATAAGTTTTTAGAGAAAATTTGTAATAAATAACAATTTTCACTTTGGCTATCTACGAGTATCTGATGCTCACGAATTTTTTCTTTATCTTCAGCAACCCAAGGTACACGGTCAAAAATAGTATCGTAGTACTCTGGGATAATATCTAAAGTGGCAATTGTTGATTTATCAAGCTTATCAAGAGAGCTTACTAAGTCATCTGTTAAAAACGCTAAATGTTGAACGCCTGGGCCGTTGTACTCACCAAGGTATTCATCAATTTGGTTGTTATCGTTACCTTTACCTTCGTTTATTGGAATAGAGAAGGTGCCACAAGGTGATTTTAGTGCATACGAAATAAGCGCTGTTTTTTGACCTTTAATGTCAAAGTAGCGTACTTCAGTAAAACCAAATACGTCTTTATAAAAGTTAGCCCATTTTTCCATGGTGCCTTTATAAACGTTATTGGTTAAATGATCGATTCGGATAAAGCCTTTATCTTCTACAACATTTTGCGTTTCTAAGTCTTCAAAATCACTTTCGTAAATAGTGCCTTTGTCGCCAAATTGTTCAATAAAGTAAATTAGGCTGTCGCCAATACCATAGATCGCAGGGTAAGGCATATTTTTATGCGTTGAGTCGGTCGCTGGTTTTGCACCACGTTCTACAGCTGTTTCAAATGCTTTTTGCGCATTCTCAACACGCCAACCCATTGAACAAATAGCAGGGCCATGGCTTTTAGCAAATTCTGCAGAAAAACCTTCACGCTCGTTATTCAGTAAAAAGTGAATATCGTTTTGGTTGTAATAAACAATGTCTTTACCTTTGAATTTTTTAAGCTTAGAGAAGCCAAAATCAGTAAATACTTTATCCATATAATCAGCATCAGGTGTTGCGTACTCGGTAAACTCAATACCGACTAAACCCAAATAGTTATTTACTTCACTCATTATTATTACTCCCGCAATTAAGCACTGCGATTATGTGTTGTTGTCATATTGCAGTAGATAATCAACCAGATTTTTAATTTGGGGAAGAGGGGGGCGCTATTTAGTATGTAGTGCATGTGTAAATTTTATAGGACGGTTATTATAAAGTTACGTGTTTGTAATACAGTTAAGTAAAATGAAGTTATATGGTATAAATTCAAGTGGGAGCATTTGTTTTTAAGTCATTGTATTTAAATACTAAAAAGGAGGTTTAACCTGCGCTAAACCTCCTCTTACAATTAATAAGTAAAAGCCTTTTTGTATGTAATTGTTTACACTTTAAGAGCCGTTACCAAAGAACTTGTTCCGTTGTTCTATCCACATGTTAGTTTTAATTGCTGGAGCTGCTTGGTAATGGCGCTCAATGGTTTGATTTAGCACTCGCGTCGGTTGCTCAAAAGACAGCTTTTGTTGTGCGCCGCCCATACTTTTAATTTCATCTCTGGTCATAGCACGTCCTGCATAAAGCAGCGAATTTAAGTACCCTGGTACTGTTTCATAATTGTTATCTGTAAAAAGCAATACAGATTGATTGAGTGCCCAGCGACTATCGATTTCGCCATCCTCTTTTACGCCAGCAAGTTCTCCATCTATATAGACTTCAAACACCCCGTTGGTTGGTGCTGTATAAAATACAAAAGCTATACGATGCCAAGAGTCAGGTTGTGTATTGCCAAAATAGCCGCTATCGCTAGTTGCTTGTCCATAGCCGCCGCTTGGGTCAATAAACATATCGGCATCATCATTAAGATAATCAGTTGTATTGGCTTGCATAATTGCACGGTAAATATCTTTACCTTCTGCGGGCCAGTATAAATCCATAACCAAGGTGTAGTCAGACACCATTCCTTCATTTGCAAAGTCACCATTTGCTGGTGTGTTTAAATCAATAAGTAAGCCTTCTGTTGGAGCGTGGCGAGAAAACGCCATAACACCTGAAGGACCATCACTTAAATCATCAATATTTAATTGAGTAGTGGTGCTATATTGTGTCTCTGCAGTGCCCCAGTTTGTTTCATCTGGATCAAAGTAGCTAAGTACCGAAGGTCCAAAATCAGCTGCTAACGGGTTGTTAGTATCGTCAAAGTTCCATACGGTTACATTTGCTAAGTTGTTGCATGAATAAAGTTCGGTGTCACTGTCAAGGTGTAGGCACTGACTTGTTCTAGCACGTGCATATTTATCAAGTAGCCACCAAGCTTCAGCTATCGGTTCTACGTTTGAGAATGTAACACTATTAAAAAATAAATCAGGATTCAAAGCTGCTCCTTTAAATAGTGCAACTTCGTAATTATTAGTGGGTTGTATATCCTCAGGTTTAAGTAAAAACCAATCTGGTTGACTTGCAAACATCGTTGTTAAGTCGCTTCCCGATACAGTTACTTTATAAATAGAGTTAAACCCTGGCGTATTTGATGGCTGTCTTTCTACGTAAAAAGCTTTATGGAAGTCTTCTTGAGTAAGTGTGCCGGGTGTCCAGCGCTTTTGTACTAGTTCAGGATTAAGTAATGCTGCGCTAATTGTGCTTGAGTGTTTTGCGGCTAAGGCGGTTATTTCGGCTAGCTGCGCATCAGTTGGATAGTTTTCAGAAATAGCGATTTCAGTTTCTGCATCGGGAGCATAACGCCCCATTATCTCATCTATAGCTAGTTTTGTTGCCTCATCGCGTTCATCAATTGTATCGGTTTCAATCGTTTTGTAATCAACAACTGGGGATGATTTATCAGCTAAATTAAAATTAAGCGTTAAGTCCGTAATACCTTTAGCGTAAAAGTCCGGTTGTAAAACAATAGCGCCGTTATCAAGGGTTGTGTAGCTTTCCCCACCGTGTGTATGGCCGCCAAGTACTAAGTCTATACCGGGTACGTTTGTTGCCATATCAGTATCTTGGCCTACACCTAAATGGCTCAACATAATCATGTAATCTACATCATCACTGTATTGGTTTACGATGCTTTGTGCGATTTGTTGCCATTGCCAGCTCATTTTAAACTGTTTAATAAAATCAGGGATCGGATCATCTTGAATAGGTTCATCTAGCTCATTCCATGGCACTGAGGTCATGCCAAACACACCAAGTGTAATACATCCTACTTGAACTTTTGCAAATCCTACGCCTTCAAAATCTTGTAGTTGCTCTGCTTCATAACGAGTATTACTAGCAAGTACGATTGCATTCTCGTCTTGGGAATAACTTAGTAATTTTTCAGGGCCCCAAGCATAATCATGATTTCCAACGACTCGTAGGTCAAACTGCATTGCTTTAATAGCTTCTTCTGTCGCGGTACCTTGTGATAATTGCTCAGCAACGGTGCCTTTTTCATAGTCGTCACCACCGTTTGTAAATAAGGTGTGCGGAGTTTGGCTTGCTACTTGGTTGTAGTAGGCTTTGATCCGGCTGAAATATTGCTCTTCATAGCCAAAGCGAGCATGTAAATCTGCAACGTGAACAAACCTTACCGACTGCTCTGTTGCATTAGCGTCGCAAGTTGGGCCGATATTTGCGAAAGCTTCATTGCGCTGCATTTGTATTGCATATGTGCCCAGTGTTGTTACTTGAGCGCTAACAAACCCATCTAAAACTATTGAATTTGTAACAGTATCCCAATTAGCGCCCGATAGTTTTGCGATAAACAGTTGTCCGCCTAATGCATAGTCATCAGGGATTTTTATTGTAATGGTAATAGGTTTTTCAAGAGTAAGCGTGGAGGGCGTAAGCGCATGTAAATCAGAAATTATATTTTGTTGTATATTCGTCTCATCTAATAATGTTTTCTCGTAGGTAAGCTCTACATCACTAGAAATAGCACTGGAAGGTGCATTAAATATAAAATTGCCTTCGTCTAATGTAACGTCTAAACCATTAGCGCTTGATAGTGTTAATTTGCTAGGTTCAGGCTCAACAGGATCGTTTGGATTAACCGTCACTTCATCACCGCTACCACAGGCAGTTAGAATAAAGCTAAGAAATATAAATATAATAACACGTGATATCGTTAACGATTGCATCTACGGATGTCCTTGAGTCTATTCAATAACCAATCAGGATATAATATCAGTTAACGGGGGAAGGGCAAAGTTGAATAAAAAATTCCCCCATAGAAGCTATGGAGGAATTGTCTTAGGTTATATTGCTACATTTGAAAAAAACAATAATTAAGAGACTTTCTCTTCTAAACCTTGTTTTTCCCATACTTTAGCTTTAAAAGTCATTAGTACTAAAACAACACCAACACCAATGCTAAATAATGCAATTTGTAAGTATAAGTTAGGAATTTCATCAACATTATTCGGATCGAAATTACCAGCAAGTAAACCCGCAATAATATTACCAATCGAGTAAGTTAATACAAACACACCCATCATTTGGCCAGTGTAACGTTTAGGCGATAACTTACTTACAGCACTTAATGCTACAGGGCTTAAACAAAGCTCACCCACTGTATGTAAAAAGTACGTAGTAACAAGCCAGTAAGGCGCAACTTTTAAGCCTTCAGCTGCGTAATGAGCCGCCATAAACATAACTAAAAAGCCTGATGCCATGATAATTAAGCCAATTGCACACTTAACGCTATAGCTAGGTGATACTAAGCTTTTAGATAAGTTAATCCAAAGCGCTGCAAAAAATGGCGATAAAGTAATAATAAACAGTGAGTTTAATGATTGAAACCACGTTGTAGGGATTTCAAAAGTACCAATAAGGCGGTCAGTATAGTCGCGAGCAAATAAGTTTAATGATGAACCAGCTTGTTCAAAGCCAGACCAAAAACATGCAGATGCAATACATACTAAAAATAGTGCCCACATTCTTTGTTTTTCTGCATCTGTTAAATTACCTGTAAAGTAAATAACACCAAAATAAACAAAAAAGATAATAGTAAATACAATCGCTGTGTAACCTGCAACTACAGTTGGATTAATAACAATAGCGCCGGTCATTGCAGCCGTAGTAACTGCAGCAGCTGCAATTACAAATGCAGCAATACCGCCCCATGCACGTGAAGTACCTTTAGAGCCTAATGGATTAGCCGGTAAAGCGCTGTGCTTTGGTAAGTTATTAAGTGTGAGTTTGTACTGCACTAAACCAATGGCCATACCTACAGCTGCCGCACCAAATGCCCAGTGCCAGCCTACGTTCTCCATAAAGTAACCACATACGTAGTAACCTATTAAAGAACCCATGTTAATACCCATGTAATAAATAGCGTAACCGCCATCACGACGCTCATCAGCATCGCTATATAATTGGCCTACCATTGCACTGATATTTGGTTTTAGTAAACCAGTACCTGTTGCTACAAATATTAAGCCAACGAAGAAAGAATAATCATGTGGAATAGCCAAAATAATATGGCCAATCATAATAATTATGCCGCCATACCAAACCGCTTTTTGACCACCAAACAATCTATCAGCTAGCCACCCACCCGGTAAGCCTAAAAAGTATACTGCGCCTGTGTACAAACCATAGATTGCAGCAGCTGATGCAACAGTAAAGGCAAGGCCTTCTTCTTGTAAGCTTGCTGTCATGAATAATACGAGCATAGCTCGCATACCGTAATAACTCATTCGTTCCCACATTTCAGTGAAGAACAATGTCGAAAGTCCTTTAGGGTGGCCAAACCAACCACTATCTGGAGCTGAACTCATATTTACTTCCTAACTTTAAGAATTGTTGTAATGGCCTTATAATTTTTTGCTTTAGCTATCTTAATATTTAGTCATACTAAAATGCTCGACCATCAGTTTATTATTTGTAGCTAAGATAATGATTTGCTATATGGTAGTAACACCAGAAGGTAAGAGACACACCCTTATCCTAGTTACAATTGAGCACAAGTATACATATACCTTAGTGCTAGGGGAAGTATTGCGCGGTGTATCACCTTATGCCAAGTTAGAACTCAGCATAAGGAACAATAGGGGTACCTGGGAACTCAAGCGTTCCATAAACAGGGTTAAAATAGTAACGTATGTAAAGTTGACCAAAGTTTGGTTCGTAAAAGTCAGAACGATCGATGGCTAAGTAGCCACCAAAGAACCAATTCGGCGTTATTCTATACTCAAAACTACCTTCAAGATTATATGAAACACCAGAACTTGTTTCACCTTCAAATACAGGGTCAACACCTGTTATTGATTCTCTATCATACGCAGCTATTTGCAAATCGCTATCGTTAGGGAAGAAATCAATAGATTGAGTTTTTGTTTGCGAGTACGAAACACCGGTTTTTAATCGATAAACAAAATCATCGCCCCAACGCGCGTCATAAGTGAGTGGCACGGATAGACCTACATAGTTTTGCGGACTGTAATAACCACCATGGCCCCATGTTTCTTCACTTAAATTATACTTGTATGCCCAATGTAATAAGCTAGCGCCTACGATAAATTCACGCTTTTGATTGCTTATTACACGGTAATAAGTACCGCCCATCATACGATAGCGTTGGTTGTCTTTTACATTTTGGCCTTTATAGAGGGTAAAGTCGGCGCTTGACCAAAAACCCCATTTTCCGCCTAAGTCGTGTGATACATTAGCTGTTAGGCCTGTAGAGCGTACGCCCCCCCAAACTTCACCTGTATTTACATCTTTTAAGCCCGCATAAGAAAGCACTGAATTTGTAACTGGGCGCTTTTCAAGTTCTAGGCTGTATCCAAAGTCGCCAAAACTGTCTGCGTAATTTACACCCCACACAAAGTCTTCAATTAAAAAGCCAAGTGGGGTAGTGCCTACATCTACACGCCAGTTTTCGTTTTGCCAACCAATACCTATATCTACACCACTTTCCTCTGGTGTCACTTCATCGACTGAACAAGTGAAAATACATAAAGCACCTTGTCCGTAGCGACTACCAGCGAACTGCTCATCAAAGCGAGTTGTTTGTGCGCTAATAGTAGTCGGGTCTACTTTAATAAAACCTTGGCCTTGCCAAAGTGGAAAGTAAGCTTCAATTGGTACTAAGCCCGCACCAAGTGTTGCTTCACTTTCGGTGCTTGTTTGTCCACTAAAGTTAACACCAATGGCAATGTATGCTTGGTTTTTGTTTTGCTCGTTTATTAGCTCACGTTTAGCACCGTTTACATACCATTGATCGTTTTCATCTATTTTTAAAAGCGCTCCGTAAAGCTCTTTTTCGTTTAAAGTACGATTAGGTGACAGGGTTTGTGCGTACCAAGATTGTGCTTGTTCGGTTTCATTAAACTTACTGGCTACTTGAGCACCTAAATAGCGTAACTCTTGATCGTTTGGTGACTTTTCAATAAGTTGCTTAGCTAAATAAAGTGCATCCCCTGAGTAATTAAACTCATTAAGAGATGACATGATTTGGCGTTGTAAATAACCCTCTTGCGATGTGGTTTGCGCTATCGCTTTTTGCGTAACTTCTTTTGCTTGAAAGTCGTCTCCAAGTTCTATGTATGCATTAGCAATAGCGAGAAGTGCTTGAGGCTCAATTGTTTGACTACTTTGTGCTTTTCGCTGATATAAGATAACGGCTGCTTCATATTGTTCTAGCGCTAAGTTTGCATTAATAAGGGCAGTTGTTGTTGCTGGAATATCTTTATATTTTTGATCAAGCTGATTGAGCTTAGCAATTAAGTCACTGCCTGTATAAAACTGGTTGAGGTAGTTATTTTGTAACTGCACATATTGAGCCGTTTCGTTTTCAGAAGCGCTCTCTGGTAACACGTAATCCTCAAACCAGCGTTCTATTTCAACTTGGTTACCTTGCTCTAGTATCCACTGGCCTTGTAAAAGGTGCCAATAAGGCGACAAAGATGAGTCAGATGAAAGGGCACTTGAAAGCAATTTAAGAGCATGTCGTTTTTCATCAATTTTGTACCAACTATTAGAAAGCTCAGCTTGCATTTCAGGTGTTAGCTTTCTCGCTTCTAAGTTACTTAAATGGTAGATAGCGACAGATTTGTTTTTTAAATCAAGATATTGCTGGCTTTGAGTAAGAGACTCGTTAAGCAACAATTGTTGCTCTAAAGCAATAATGTCGGTATCTCGATTTTTAAAAGGAATATATTTAAGTGTATCTAAAGCACCTTCATAATCATTTATAGAGCGCAAAAATAAAGCATGGCTATATCTAATTTGGGGGTTTAGCGGGAACTGCCACAATACATTATTAAATAAATCACGTGCTTGTTGAGTCAGGCCTTTTTGTTGGTATATAAAAGCTAAATCGTAATATAACCAAGGTTGTTCAGGTGAAAGCTCAATAGCTTGCTTAAGTAGTTCTTCTGCTTTTTCTAGCTCTCCACCATTAGTATACTGGCTTGCTTTATCCCTTAGAGTATTACTGGTAGCTAGTGCATATGAGGGGTAGATTAAATCTCGTTGCTTTGCGTTTAATGAATTATAAAAGTTGCGAATTGATTTTTGGTTTTGATCTAGTTGCGCGATATTTAATAAGCCAAGTAAGGCATTTTCATACAAAGGATTGGTTTTTAGGGCTGCTTGATAGGCGGTAGCTGCTTGTGTGTAATTTCCTTGAGCTACAAATAATAGGCCTTTGTTATAAAGAAAAGCTTCTTGGTCATGATTTAATTGCTCAGCTAGATTTAGTTTTAGTTGTGCTGTTTTAAAATCAGATTGCTCAATAGCATCTTCCATTTCAGACATATACAGCCAAAACTTCGCAACTGTCGCGAGTTCTTTAAGTCTTTCACGCTCATCAAAGTTAGGTGTATATTTTTGCGCGGTAAAAAAATAGTAATATGATTTTTTGTAGTCGCTTTTCGCTAAATACAAATACCCTAAGCTGCGCATAATCTCTTTATCGGTTGGCCGCCCTTTTAAAGCATTTAATAGTAGGGGCTCAGCTTCTTTTAATTTTTTATTATTAAGTAAACGATCGCCTTTAAGCCAAAGCTGATACGCGGGATCGGCAAGTAATGCTTGTCTTACTTTAAAATCTCGTTGGAAATCTTCGTATTGTAACTTACCTTTACTACTAAATGGGTACACAGAGAAGTAACGTTGGTATTGCTCAACTGTATTTTGAGTAAGATCCATACTCTTAAGAGCTGCAAGCCAAATAAACTCAACTTCATTAATAAAAGAAGGGCTAGTACCGTAATTACTTAAAATATCTATAGCTTTATTATTTGCTGGGTTTTTCCTCAGTAAATGGCGAGCATAAGGTATTTCTACTTGAGCGATATTAGAATAGCTTTTTAATAACTTTTCATAGCCTTTTTTAACACTTTCCCATTGGTCGCTGTCTTGTCCGTACCAGCTTAAATGCTCAAGCTCGTAATTAAGTGTAGGGTAGGTGTTTTTAAATATTTTATTGTATATTTCACGGGCTTGTTCATAACGTCCAGCTCGAGAAAGTAGCCTAGCTTCATGAATTAAAGACTTATCTTTACCCTCAATACGAGAGAGTATTTTAAGCTTTTCAACGCACGGAGCCTGTTTGGTAAGCCCGTTATCTATTTTGCTTAATAACTGGTTGGCTTTCACTGATTCGCCATTGGCAAAATCATAACGCGCTACTGCGCACTGCGTTTCTATTCGGGCAGGGGCAATAGCGACTAGCTTTCGTAAGCTATCTTCAACTAGTTTTTTATTTTGCTGTGCTTCACCAATACCTATTTGGCTTAGTAACCAATCAACAGATTGCGTATCAATATCGTTGACTGTGTTAGCGCTTAATCCAGAGCTAAGTGCTAATGTGCAAGCGAGGGCAAACCTTAACGGCATTCAGTGCTCCATACCGGTTGTAGCGTCCCATCTGCTGTAATTGAAAAACGCTTATTTAAAGCACTTGTACCAAACAAGTTAAGCACGCTGTCGTAATAACGAGTCTGGGTAAATGATTTATCAATCATTAGTTTTTGCTGAATCGCCATTACCGTAGAATTATCGTTATTAGTCGCCAGTAAAGGTAATAAAGCTGAATTAAAGCCCAAAGGGCCTCTTTTTTCAGATTTTCCAGATTTAGCAAAGGTATTTAAAGGCACGTAACCACGTTTATTAATTGTTTCAATAAAAGGGTTGAATTGCGCTAATAGCTCTTTTTTATAAGGCGCGTCGTCTGCCATCATGCTTGCCCATAAATATACTCTAATAGCGTTGTAACTGCCCAAGTCAGTTGTTTTTTTATCGTAGTAAAAGCCGTTATTTGCATCAAACATTACCCAGTCAGGGCTAACACCTTGCTTTGCTGTATCTAAAATTAGCTTTGCTGAGCCTTCGTGTAATTGATGCCAAGGCGAGTGTGGGTAGAGCTTTTTAAACTGCTGGTAAATAAATAATGGTGAGTAGCTCGGGTTTAACTTAAAACGTTCATTATCAAATTCAAAACCTGTAGGAGCGGGTAGTAATGATAAACCTAGGCCCGAGATATAAGCGGTTTCTTCACGCATTATTCGCTGTGCAATTACAGCTGCTAATATGCTGTAGCGGCGCTCATCCCAAAGAACAGCAGCTTGCGATAAGCTGTATGCTATCCATAAGTCTGAATCAGACGCAGGGTTTGAATCTAAAATTCCGCCAACATTTTGATTATTAACACCCCATTGCCATGCCGGTAAACGAGTGCTTAAATCACCTTCTGATAAATGTTCTTGCGTCCAATCAAGCACTAAGTCAAACATTGCTTTGTCATTTGCTACAACAGCAAAAAACAACGCATAAGATTGGCCTTCAGAGGTTGTGACTTTTTTCTCACTCCCCAAGTCAATAACGCGGCCATCTTGGCTTATAAAGTTACTTTTAAACGTTTGCCATGCATCCCATGGTTGGCATTGCTCTATTTGTGCACTGGCATTAAAGGTAAATAATGCAATCACGGTAAAAAATACATTAATGAGTGACTTCATTACTTATCTCCTTCAGCTAAGCGCTTGTATGTTAATGCTTGCAGTAATCGCCATATAATAAATGAGATCAGCAGTAGTGTTAAAATAGACAACAGTGCCAGTACAAATGGGTGATCCGATAAATGGAACCAAATTAGGGTATGCACAGGAATGTGACCAACAAAATATTGCTCATCAGTTTTAATTGTTTTAATGCCTTGAGAGTTTATGACCGCAGCACTGCCTTTAATTTGCGCAAGCGCTTGTGAACTCATTAACGCATCATCTAGTAGAGTAAAGGCTTTTTGTGATGTTGCACTGAGCGATACTATTGATCGCTCTGAATCAAACGGTGATTGAAAGCCTGTAATAACGGCCATATCACCACTACTTTTTATACTTACTTGAACTTTATCTGTTGTTTGCTCATCGTAAGCACCATTGTATATAGCTTGTTTAATAGCGCGCTGATTGTTATCAAGCAAGATATTAGTTTGCGCATCTTCATCTAAGTTGTTAGCAATGCTATTAGGTTTTGCGATTACTAAGAGGTCTTTATCATCTAAGTTGGCATCTTCATTTAAGTGAGCAACGCTTATTCTATGAGCGGGGTAACCTGTGATAGCACCAAAGTGGCCTGTTAAATTAAACAATACAGATAGCGCTTTAGGTGATGGAACTTCATCTATCAATACTAAAGTTTGTTGTAAGTCTGCGTATTTAGTAAATGGGAATCCGCTGTTTGCAAATACATTTAAATCAGGCAGAGCTATGTAATGGTCAAACCCACTTACATCAATATTAGAATTTCCATCAATTACACCGTATTCGCCGCCAGGGGGAGCAACGGCACATTCGCCCTTCTTAAGTACTGCAAACCTAAAATCAAAGTTTAGTTCATTGCGATTGGCAAGATTAATACCTTCCAATGAAAAATCTTCAGCGCTTTGCGTTGTGTCTGTATTAGCGATTAAAGGCAGCAAGGTTTTTGCGGTAGTTAACGATGTGTCTTTTTTATCAAGTAAAAAACCACTTATAAACTCTTGGTTTATTAACATGTTTAAACGTGAATTTAAGGTTTCGCTCTCTGGCGTATTACGGTATTGCAAAGTAATAGGAATGCCTTTTTCACGCCAAGTAAATAAATCAGGTGCAAAACGAACATTTAGTTTTATAGGACCATTGTTAAGACCCTCAGCCTGTAACTGAGTTGGATAGTCAATAAGCTCGTCAAAGTGCACGGGACGATCGTTTCTAAGCCATCTTGGCGCATCATAAGCTTTACGCAGTGGGAGTTTGTTAATTGCTTCGATACTTGCACTTCGGCCAGTCATAATCTTATGACCAAACACAAGACCAGTAACCGCTGTTTTTAAGTCTTTTTCGTCACGCCCCAAAATTAGCAGCATTTTATTGTATCTGTGAATAGGGCTTGAAATTAGCTCGACGGTTGGCTTTTCAACATCTGGATAATCTTTTAAAAAATCAGGTTTTGAGTCATTAGTAATAAACACCACACTGTGCTGCTCTGGTGCTTTATTTAAAACTACTGGAAAGTTAGCGCCACGCCAGTCTGCTTGTGCGCCAAACCAACTAGATAAAGTGGCTGCCGCTTCTATAGCTTGTGTATTAGGTGTGCTTGCAAATACAAAAGGTAAGTTTAATTTGTTGTAATCTTTAGCATCAAAAAATGGTTCTGGTAAATATTCAAGGCGGCTATCAATTGCTAACTGTTTTTGATCAAGCGTTATGTGGCTTGATTTGTTTATTTCAGTCCAAATTGAGCGGCTAAAGTAATCTTGGCATCGTAAATCATAGTAACCAACTAGTTCAAAGCGAATTTGGTTGTAGTCTTGAATGTATTTAGCATTTAGGTCAAGGCTATGACTTACCGTATTTTTTACAACACTTAGCTGTTCATTAATAGGTAATACTGTTACTAAGTTATCGTTAAAATAAACTTTTAAGTGCGATACATTAGCCAGTAATGAAGGTGAGTTAGTGTACGAAAAGTTAAGCTTTAAATTAGTGCTTAATTTATCAATTCTATTTGTAAAATCGACACGAGAATTATTATTGACGCCGTCGAGTTTATAGTCATTGAATCCTAATTTTTCAAAGCTAAGGCGTAAACTAGAAACCTGGGCACTCTCAGGGTAGCCATTTACAAACAGGGTTTTGTCGTGCATAGGCTCGATAGCGAGCACTTTATATGCGCTACTAATAAGTAACAATGTTAGAAATGTATTAAGTAACTTTTTAATCATAATTATTATGCACTATCGGTTTTTTTGGAGTAAATGAATTTATGTAAATGACAATATTAGTCATTAACTTAATAACTGGTTGTAACGCTCTTGGAGCATGAAATAATAAATTACTAAAGCCCCGTAAACTGGTTTTTTGTACTTCTTTGAAGCTATACGATGGACGGTCATGTCTAAAGTTATTTTGCCAATCTAGCCAAGCATCTGCTCTTGAGAAGGTACATTGTATAAAAGCTCTCTGTTTTTCGAGAGATAAGTCTTTAAGTGTAAGGCCAATTTGTTTTTTGCGGGTATTACATACATAAGTTGTAAACGAAAACTGCTTATTACCGCGACTCATTAATAATTCAATTTTATCGTTAACACGACATAAATGCGCGTGATCTGTCTCTATGCCCACGCCGTTATCTGAATAATCCGTTATTTTTACTTTCAAAGTATGACCATTTGCTAAACGAACGCCGGCAGGAAAGTTTGCCTTTATACGATGCGAGTGCCTCACTTGACGAGCTTCAGCAGCAACGGCAACCGCAGCACCTAAAATTATAATATTATAAAAAGCCCAACCCATACTTATTATAAGTACGCCAATCTGGCTTGGGTCACCTAAAAATAGACGTAATACACCCACTAATATACCAAGTAAATTAATAAGTAAGAGAATTAAATACGGTTTAGAAATACCCCAGTCGTAATGCTCTTCATCATTTAAACCGCCTTTTTCGGTTACATTAAACTTACCTTTATTGGGATTAAATAAAGCAACGGTGGTTGGTTTTAATATGTACCAAGCAAGTACTGACTCATACACTTCACCCCAAAAGGAGTAACGGTATTTACCTTGAATACGTGAGTTAGTCGCTTTGATTTGAATTAATGTCGGCACTACATAAATAAAAATAGCTAAAAATGGGGCATAAATTATGTATGCATTAAAATATATTAGCGCTAAAGGGGCTGTTAAAAATACAATACGAGGAATACCCGATAAAAAGTGCAGCATTGCGTTTATGTAGCATAATCGTTGAGGAATGCTTAAACCCTTACCCATTAATGGATTATCAAGTCTAAATATCTGCGCCATACCACGCGCCCACCGAATGCGTTGACCTATATGCGCTGACAGGCTATCGGTTGCAAGACCTGCTGCCTGTGGAATATTTATATAAGCAGTTTTATAACCAGCGCGCTGCATACGAAGTGCTGTGTGAGCATCCTCCGTAACTGTTTCAAACGCAAAACCGCCAATATCATCAAGCGCAGCTCGTTTTAATACGGCGCAAGAGCCACAAAAGAAGGTTGCATCCCACATGTCGTTTCCGTCTTGAATAAGCCCATAAAACAACATGTTTTCGTTAGGAATTTGACTATGGTTGTTAAGGTTACGCTCAAACGGATCTGCAGAGAAAAAGTGATGCGGTGTTTGTACCAAGCATACTTTACTGTCTTTTAAAAACTGCCCCATCGTCATTTGTAAGAACGAGCGAGCAGGAACGTGGTCACAATCAAAAATTGCGATATATTCGCCATCGGTATAACGCATAGCGCTATTCATATTGCCGGCTTTAGCATGATTGTTATCCGAACGAGCTAAATAGCCTACTCCAATTTCCTCTGCAAATTCCTTAAACTCTGGGCGCTTACCATCATCTAATATATAAACATTTAGTTTATCTGCAGGCCAATCGATGCTTAGAGCAGCCAGAGTAGTGGGTCTTACAACGCTTAACGGCTCATTATAAGTTGGAATATATACATCTACTGTTGGCCATAAGTCAGTGTTTTTTGGTAAAGGAACCGGTTTTCGCTCAAGCGGGTTAATTGTTTGGAAAAAACCTAAAATCAGTACAAGCCAGGCATACGTTTCAGCAAGTAATAAGCCACCACCTAGTGCAAGTGCAAGTGGATCATCCCAATTTAAAGTCTCAGTGTAACGCCACCACAAGTAACGAGAAGACGTAGTTACTGACAGAGTAATCATGACAATGGTTGCCATTTGGCCTTTTACTCGTTTAAGCGCATACGCAACTAGTAAAATAAAGCTTATAAAAACGGCTTGAGCTTCCAAGCTAAAAGGAATTGTAATAAATATTGCTAATAAAAATAGAATAAACGCGAGAATGACGTATTTGACTAGTTTATTTTGCCATACACGCGCATCCGCCATGGTTTTAAACGCACTTTTTTTAGCTGTCTCTTGATCACAAGTCTGACTCAAGAGATTTTGCTAAATCGTAGCCTTCCAGGATGGCTTGTAACTTAAGCCATCCTTTCCA
>NZ_WTKX01000016.1:0-108826 GCF_011378755.1 Pseudoalteromonas sp. Z1A2
CACGAAATTCTGATGTATAGCGATTTGATTTTTTCATAGTTCCAGTTTCTCAAGTTATTGAGTCTCTGGCAAACACGGGGCGATTCATACGCTGAAATATGCAAGCTCTTTATTTTAAAACAAAAACGGCCTGCAAATGCAGACCGTTTTATTTATACAAAAAAGTAATTGGTTACTCTTCGTTAATGGCTTCTATTGGTTCATCATCTTGTGGGGTTAGCTCAACAACGGCTTCGTCAACACGCTGTAAGCCGCGCGGTAGTTTATTACCCCTACGCCCTCGCTCACCATGATAATGCTCTAAATCACTTGGTTTAAGCGTTAGTTTACGCTTACCAGCATGAAGCGTAACACTGCTTCCTTGTGGTACAACAGCAAGCACTTTTACAAACTCTTCACGGGCTTGTACTTTAGCACCTGGTATAGAGATGATTTTATTACCTTTACCTTTGCCTAACTTTGGTAAGTCTCGCAGCGGGAATAAAAGCATGCGACCTTCGTTAGAAATAGCCATACAGTAATCGCTAGCAACATCGTTCACTCTAATAGGAGAAAGTAATATTCCACCTTTAGGGACACTTACCAGCGCTTTACCGTTTTTATTTTTACTCACTAAGTCTTTAAAGTCGGTAATAAAGCCGTAACCTGCATCTGACGCCATAAGCAATACTTGCTCGTCTTCACTCATTACCACGTGCTCAAAATTAGCGCCTGGTGTTAAGTTAAAACGACCTGTCATTGGCTCCCCTTGGCTACGCGCCGAAGGTAGACTGTGCGCATCAGTTGCAAACGCCCGCCCTGCTGAGTCTAAAAATACCGCAGGTTGATTACTCTTACCACGAGCAGAGGCTCTAAAGCCGTCACCTGAGCGATAATTTAAGCCTTGTACATCTAAGTCATGACCTTTACCAACGCGTGCCCAGCCTTTGTCTGATAGCACAACAGTAACTGACTCTGACGGAATTAAATCTTTTTCGTTAAGTGCTTTCGCTTCTGAGCGCTCAATCACTGGCGAGCGACGATCGTCACCGTACATTTCAGCGGCTTCTTGAATTTCTTTTTTAAGCAGTGTCGACATACGACGTTCTGAGCCCAAAATTTGCGCTAATTTATCACGCTCTTTGGCTAGTTCATCTTGCTCACCGCGAATTTTAAACTCTTCAAGTTTTGCTAAATGACGAAGTTTTAATTCTAAAATAGCTTCTGCTTGCGTATCAGTTAAATCAAAGCGCTCCATTAATACAGGCTTTGGTTTGTCTTCGCTGCGGATGATTTCAATCACTTCATCGATATTTAAAAAGGCTGCTAATAAACCTTCTAAAATATGCAAACGTGCTAATACTTTATCTAAACGATACTGCAAACGACGACGCACTGTTTCGCGTCTAAATGTTAGCCACTCACTTAAAATACAGCGCAAGTCTTTAACTTGCGGGCGACCATCTAGGCCTAGCATGTTTAAGTTTACGCGGTAATTTTTTTCAAGATCGGTGGTTGCAAATAAGTGCGCCATTAATGGCTCAGCTTTAATGCGGTTTGAGCGCGGAATAATTACAATACGCGTTGGATTTTCGTGATCTGACTCGTCACGTAAATCAGCAATCATAGGTAATTTTTTAGCGTTCATTTGCGCTGCAATTTGCTCAAGTACTTTACCACCTGAACATTGATGCGGCAGCGCTGTAATAACAATATCGCCATGCTCTTCGGTGTAAACCGCACGCATTTTGATAGACCCACGACCGGTTTTATATATTTTATGAATATCGGCTTTTGGGGTAATTATTTCAGCATCTGTTGGGTAATCTGGTGCATGTACAAGCTCAAGTAATTCTTCAAGCTCTGTTTTTGGTTTATCAAGTAATAAACAACATGCGCTAGCCACTTCACGTACGTTATGTGGCGGAATATCTGTTGCCATACCTACGGCGATACCCGTTATACCATTGAGTAAAATATGCGGTAAACGAGAAGGCAATACTACAGGTTCATCCATGGTGCCATCAAAGTTTGGCGTCCAATCAACAGTGCCTTGGCCAAGCTCTTTAAGCAGAACTTCAGAAAACTTAGATAAACGCGCTTCGGTATAACGCATTGCTGCAAACGATTTAGGGTCATCTGCCGCACCCCAGTTTCCTTGTCCATCTACCAAAGGATAGCGATAAGAAAACGGCTGCGCCATTAATACCATAGCTTCGTAACAGGCACTGTCGCCGTGTGGATGGTACTTACCAAGTACGTCACCCACTGTACGGGCTGATTTTTTGTACTTAGCGTTAGCTGACAAGCCCAGTTCGCTCATCGCATAAATAATACGACGCTGTACTGGTTTTAAACCATCACCTACATGAGGTAGGGCACGATCCATGATTACGTACATGGAATAATTTAAATAGGCGTCTTCGGTAAAACGCCCCATTGTTTGTTGCTCAATTCCTTGCATTAGCAAGGTATCTGTATCACTCATTAAAGCTTACCTAGTTTTTCTTATAGCTTACACGGTAGATTACATTGGCGTAATCATCGCTTACTAACAGACTGCCGTCACCTAATTCTGCAAATGCAACAGGGCGTCCAAATGTTGTTTCATCTTTCATAAAGCCAGTAATAAATGGCGTATATTTAGTTACGCGACCTACTTCGATTGTTGCTAGCCCTACTTTATAGCCTGACTTTTTAGAACGGTTCCATGAGCCATGTTCAGCAACAAATAATTGTTGCTTATAACTTGCTGGAAATTGCTTACCGTTATAAAAATGAATACCTAGTGGCGCTACATGCGCTGGAAGTGCAAGTGCTGGCGATGTGTAATCGGCAATGTTTTTACCTTCCCCAAACTCAGGGTCAATAATTGCGCCGGCATGAACATACGGAAAACCAAAATGCTCACCTTCTTGCGTTGCACGGTTTAACTCATCAGGCGGAATATCATCGCCCATCATGTCGCGACCGTTATCACTAAACCATAAAGCTTGAGTAGCAGGATGAAAATCAAAACCCACTGTATTTCTCACGCCTTTGACTATTGTTTTTATTTGTTTTGTTTCTACATTAAGCGCAAAAATACGGCCAAAACGCTCATCTTCAGCACAAATATTACACGGTACACCCACCGGAATGATTAATTCTCCCGTTGGTGCAAAACGTAAAAATTTCCAACCATGATGACGCTCACTCGGTAGTTTGTTATAGACCACATCAAATTTTGGATCTTTTAATTGGGTGTCAATATTTTTAAAGCGAATAATACGATGCACTTCGCCTACATATAAATCACCATCTTTTATTGCTATGCCAGAGGGCATGTTTAAGCCTTTAGCCACAACAATTTTTTTATCTGCTACGCCGTCGCTATTGTGATCAATAAGCGCATATACGTTGCCCGCTTTACGAGAGCCAACATACACAATACCTTTTTTTGAAACGGCTATTTGACGTGCATTTTCTACATCATTTGCAAATAAACTAATTTCAAACCCAGGTGCTACGGTGAGCTTATCAAGTATATTTTTAGCCATTGCAGGAGCGCTAGTCAGCCCAAGTAACAGCAAACTTCCTAGTAACTTTTTCATTCGTCTCTCCTAGTGTTAGGCACAAGCAATTAAACGAGTGCCTTGTTACCATGATCTTCTAACCATTGACGACGATCAGGCGATCGTTTTTTAGCAAGTAGCATATCCATCATTTCCATGGTTTCTACTTCTTCATCAAGCGTAAGCTGCACTAAGCGTCGTGTATTAGGATCCATAGTGGTTTCACGAAGCTGTAACGGATTCATTTCACCCAGACCTTTGAATCGTTGTACGTTTACTTTTCCGCGTTTTTTCTCGGCTTCTATGCGCGCCAAAATAGCGGTTTTCTCTTCTTCATCTAGGGCGTAATAAACTTCTTTGCCAATATCTATTCTAAATAATGGCGGCATTGCAACATACACATGCCCTGTTTTTACTAACTCTGGAAAATGACGAACAAACAGTGCACATAACAGTGTTGCAATGTGTAATCCATCCGAGTCAGCATCGGCCAGTATACAAATCTTATTGTAACGCAGTCCCGACATATCTGTTGATTCTGGGTCAATACCCAGTGCCACTGAAATATCATGTACTTCTTGTGATGCTAGTATTTGCCCCGACTCTACTTCCCAGGTATTTAAAATTTTACCACGTAGCGGCATAATTGCCTGAAATTCACGGTCTCGCGCTTGTTTAGCAGAACCACCAGCAGAATCACCTTCCACTAAAAACAGCTCGGTTCGGTCATTATCGGCAGCACTACAATCGGTCAATTTACCTGGTAATGCAGGCCCTGCAGTAACTCGTTTACGTACAACTTTTTTAGCTGCACGCAAACGGCTTTGCGCGTTTGAAATACATAACTCAGCTAATAATTCTGCGGTATCGGTATGTTCATTTAGCCATAAACTAAACGAATCTTTTACAACACCCGATACAAATGCGGCACATGAACGTGATGAAAGTTTTTCTTTGGTTTGCCCTGCAAATTGTGGATCTTGCATTTTAACCGACAATACGTAACTACAACGTTCCCAAATATCATCCGGTGTTAGCTTTACGCCACGAGGTAGTAAATTTCTAAACTCACAAAACTCTCGCATTGCTTCAAGCAAGCCTTGGCGCAGACCATTTACATGTGTACCACCTTGCGCGGTAGGAATTAAATTTACGTAGCTTTCCGCTATTGATTCGCCACCTTCAGGTAGCCATACAACAGCCCAATCAGCGCCTTCAATTGAGCTTTTAAATTCACCTACAAATGGGTCTTGCGGTAATGTTTCAAACCCTTTAACGGCTTCAATTAGGTAGTCTTTTAAGCCAGTTTCGTAAAACCATTCTTTGGTTTCTTTCGTTTGCTTATTAACAAACTTAATACGCAGTCCTGGGCATAAGACCGCTTTGGCTTTTAATAAATGATTAAGTTTGGTAATTGAGTAGTTTGGTGAATCAAAGTAGCTAACATCAGCCCAAAAACGAACGGTGGTACCTGTATTGCGCTTACCAACAGTACCAATTACGCTCAAATCTTCTACTTTATCGCCATTTTCAAATGCCATTCTGTATTGTTGAGCGTCGCGCCTTACGGTTACTTCTACACGTGTAGATAACGCATTTACTACAGAAATACCTACACCGTGTAAACCACCCGAAAATTGATAGTTTTTATTAGAAAACTTACCACCGGCGTGTAACTTAGTGAAAATTAGTTCAACCCCAGGGATACCTTCCTCAGGGTGAATATCAATAGGCATACCACGTCCGTCATCGCTCACTTCGAGCGAGTTATCTTCGTGGAGAATTACGTCGATACGAGTAGCATGACCCGCCATAGCTTCATCGACACTGTTATCGATAACCTCTTGGCCTAAATGGTTTGGGCGTACGGTATCGGTGTACATCCCTGGGCGTCGTTTTACCGGATCTAATCCATTAAGTACTTCAATGGCTTCGGCGTTATAATTTTGATCACTCATAGTTTTTGTCTTTATATCCGCTAAGGCTCTAATACGTTTACTAGTTTTATTGTTATATGCGCTAAAGCGTTAATATAGTAACTAACCTCAGTTCAGGCTAACTAGTTTTACGTGATTTTAAGAAAATCTACAATACTTGCAAAGGTGCGTTCAAATTCAACGTAGCTATGATCGCCACCAAACTCTATCAATTGCTTGCATTGCGAATAATATTTTACTGCGTGTTGAAAGTTCAACACTTCATCGCCTGTTTGCTGTAATAAATACAGTAACTCAGGATGTGCTAATTTATCTACAGCGAGTAATTTCAGCGCCTCAATATGACTGTTATTTAAATCGTAATGATAATCTTGATACGGATTATAATTAGGCCCAAGTAACGACTGTAATAAATTATAAGGTGCGACCGCGGGATTAATGACCACTGCAGGAATTTGATAACGCTGCGATAAATACGTGGCAAAAAAACCACCTAACGAGCTACCTAATAAAACGGTATCTGGCGTTAGTAATTGTTCAAGCTCAATTATAGCTTGTAGGGGCTCGTGGTTTAAGTTCGGTACACAATAATCAACGTCATAGTTTGCCATAAGCTCACCAAAGCGCACAGCTTTATATGATTTTTGTGAACTATTAAAGCCATGAATATAAATTACGCGCTTAGCCATACCACTTCCGTTTTTACTTCAACTTTATCTTTTTTACTCTTTATATTTAGCATTCTGTAAGCAGGCCCTGCATTTTTTTGCTCCCACTTTGGAGTGTATTTTACAAACTGGACTGAACTGGCAGGACTTGCATATATAGGCAAGCCTCTAAAATTTTGTTCATAATCGTTGTGTACATGACCATGAAAAAGCGCAGATACATTATTACTATTAACTAAAATATTTAAAAGCTGTGGACCATTTTCTAATAAGTGCTTATCAAGATAGCCATTTATTGGCAGCGGATTATGATGGCAAAAGATAACTTTACTATTATTCGAGTTGACTAAAGTATCAGTTATTTCATCTAAATGCGCGCCAGTAACCCATCCTGCGGGCGTGGGCCCTTTAGAATTAATAAGAAGCAGCTCAACCCCGTTAGCAATAATATGTTTAGCCGAATTTATTTTTCCGCCACTTATGCGATTAAGCATTACTAGTTCATCATGATTACCTGGTACCCAAAATACAGGGCAAGTGATGTCACTGGCATTTATAAGTTCACTAAATAATAAGTACGATTCGAAACTATGGTCTTGTGTTAAATCACCACCAAAAATTACGCAATCTACTGGCTGCTCAGCGATGCGTGCCAAAGCTTGTTCAAAATGAGCTGCAGTATTTACATTAAAATATTCACCATTTTTATCTGCAAATAAATGGCTGTCAGTAATATGCGCAATGCACAAAGATGATTTATCAAATGTATATGTACCATCAAACCAAGCCATTATTTACATCCCAATTTAATGTTGCTTGCCCATGCTCTACACAGGCCACTAACCAGTCGTATAAAAAAGCATTAAGTTGATACTTTTCATCTTTTTGATGCATTTTAGGGTTGGGGTATCCGTACGATGGTTTTATGCGTTGATGGTAATCGTGATGAATAATTTCAGCTACTTTCGCATCATGATACAAGCGAGCCGTTAAATACAGCGGCGCTATCCCTTTAACCATTCCTGTTAGCTGCTTAATTGAAATATCCATAGTGTATTTTGCGCTGCCATCAATTTTTGTAGCAAATTCACTGTTGCCAAGTTTTACTTCACGAATGCTTCCTATATTGCGCTCGCTCGGTAACAACTTTAATAGTCGCTCATAGTTATGCTCACAAAGTGTTAAATACTTTGGGAGGCTTTGAATATATCGATTTGTTGCTAATTGTGCTGTCAAAGTTCCGCCATAATATTAGTAAGAGTTTATGCCCATTTGCTTGCCATTTTTTCGCGATTTAGCGCAAGCCACTGCATACAAATAACCGTTGCCGCATTATCCATTTCACCGTTATTGAGGCGCATTAGCGCATCATCAACCGATAAAATATGAGTTTTTATATCCTCGCCTTCAGTTTCAAGACCATATACACCTGATTTCACTTGGCTTAAATCAGCACGCGCTAAATATAAATGTAAGCGCTCAGTTGTACCACCAGGGCTTGATAGATATGAAAGCATAAATTCAAGTTCAGTTAATTCAAGCCCAGCTTCTTCATACGCTTCTTTTTTTACAACTGATTCGTAATCCGTACTGCCGTCAGTCATTCCGGCTATACATTCTAGTAGCCACGGCGAGTGCTTACTTTTAATAGCGCCAATACGTATTTGCTCAATTAAAAGAACAGTATCTGATATTGGGTCATAAGGGAGTACTGCAATTGCATCGCCACGTTCTAATATTTCTCGGCTAATTAGCTCTGATTTTCCACCCGCAAAAAGAGCATGTTCAAACTGGTATAAATCAACCTGAAAAAAACCTTTATAAAGGTTTTTTATTGGCTTTAAATTTACATCTTTATGTGTAAATTGAACGAGCTTTTTATCAACCACGTGCCTACCTCCTACTTATCTAAAGCTTTAAAATGCGTTAATATATTCTGTTACACTTGAACATACTGTTTTACTAATTATTTTTTTTGTTATGCAGTAAAACAGGTTAACATGCTTTTAGTACAAAAATTGTCTAAGGACCGAACCCCACATGAAAAAGAACATTCTTGCGGCGCTAGTTAGTTTATCATGCGCATTAGGTGCAACAGCAGTGAAAGCTGAAGATTTACTACAAGTTTTTGAAATAGCGACAGCTAACGATCCTACTGTTTTAAAAGCAAAAGCCCAAGCCGATGCGCAGTCTTACCAAAGCGATTTGGCGATGAGTGCACTATTACCTCAAATTGGTTTAACTATGGGTTATACGAAAAGCGATGCAACGTCGTACCAAAGCGTTGGCGACTTATCTAACCAAGTAAAAGTTGAAAGTGATACAGACCAATTCTCTCGCGGTGTAAGTTTAAGCCAAACATTATTTGATTTAGGTGCTTGGAACACTTTAGATATTGCCGATAAGCAAGCTCTACAAGCAAGCGGCCTATATGATGCAGCTAAACAAAATTTAATTGTACGCGTTGCTGAAGGTTATTTTAACGTATTAAGTGCCAGTGATAACCTTGAATTTGTCGAAGCAGAAAAACGTGCCATTTCACGTCAACTTGAGCAAACAAAACAACGTTATGCAGTAGGTTTAACAGCTATAACAGACGTACACGAAGCACAAGCTCAGTTTGATAACTCAGTAGCCCAAGAAATTATTGCCAGTAATGCTGTAGAAACTGCACGCGAGCAACTTCGTGAGATAACTGGTAAATATCACGAAAAATTAGACTTTTTAAATACAGATACTTTCTCAACAACTAAACCAACTAAGCGCTCAAGCGACTTTGTTAAAGTAGCTGAAGATAAAAATATCAACTTACAAGTCTCTAAAGTAACGGTTGATATTGCAAAAGATCAAATTGAATTAGCAAAAGCAGGTCATTATCCAAAACTAACTCTAAGTGCAAGTTATGGTGACTCTCTTACAGACACTCAAATAAATGGCGCTAATTTTGATGACCAACCGCGTTCAGACTCAAGTTCTGTTGGGCTTAACTTTAGCGTACCTTTATATTCAGGTGGCGCAACGGTTGCTGCAACAAACCAAGCGCGTGCGTTTTACGTATCAGCGAGCCAAGATTATGAAACAAATTACCGCGCAGTCACTCGCACAGTAATTACATCTTATAATCAAGTTGTTTCAGATATTGCGACTTACAAAGCGCTAGAGCAAGCGGTTGTTTCAGCTCAAAGTGCCCTTAAAGCAACTGAAGCCGGTTTTGAAGTAGGTACTCGTACCATTGTTGACGTACTAGTGAGTACGCAAAATTTATACGATGCAAAACGTAACCTTGCTGATGTGCGTTACCGTTATGTGTTATCTACCCTTCGCTTAAAACAAGCTGCGGGTACACTAACAAGTGAAGATTTAGTTGCTATAAACCAAGGTTTAAAATCAGCTTAACTTTTACAGCTAAACATAATATAGATTTATTCAAAGCCAGCATGTAGCTGGCTTTTTGTATTTTATAGCGCTTAGCGTTAAACTATCGTTTTTATTCTCAGAGAGATTTTTGTGGTCACCTCATCTCCTTTTAAAGCATCTTTTTTAGGCCCTCGATACTGGCTAACGTGGGTTGGCGTTTTATTTTTATATTTAATTTCTTGGCTACCACAAAAACTACAATTGGCAATGGGTAAACAGCTTGGTCGCTTAGTTCATAAATTTATGAAGCGCCGTCGCCATATTGCAGAAGTAAATATTAAGCTGTGCTTTCCTGATATGAGCGAAGCAGATCAAAAAGAACTTGTACTCAAAAATATGGAAAACACCGGCATTGCAATGGTTGAAACCGGCATGGCTTGGTGGTGGCCGCAGTGGCGAGTAAAAAGTGTATATGGCTCAATCAAAGGTTTGGAGCATTTTGAGCGCGTACAGGCATCTGGTAAAGGTGTTTTATTGCTTGTCCCTCATATTCTGCATCTTGAAATGGCGAGTCGTGTAATGGGATTAAAATGCCAAGGTTTAGGCTTTTACCGCCCTCACAACAACGCTCTAATGGAATACTTTACAACTAATGGCCGCCTTCGTTCTAACGAATACCTAATTGGCCGAAAAGATGTAAAAGGTTTACTAAAATCATTAAAAAACAAAAAGGTATGCTATTACTTACCTGACCAAGATTACGGCCGTAACCGCTGTGAGTTTGTGCCATTTTACGCAGTCCCTGACACAGCAACGACAACAGGTACTCTTATGTTTGCTGGCAGTAAAAACTGCGAAACTATGAGCTTAATCTCGCGTCGTGACGAAAATGGTAAGTATCATTTAGAGGTAGTACCTGAGCTTGAAAACTTCCCAAGTGGTGATGATAAGGCTGATGTAACACGTGTAAATCAACGCATGGAACAATCTGTTAATGCAGCACCAGAGCAATACATGTGGCTACACCGTCGCTTTAAAACTCGACCGGATAAAAATACCCCTTCTTTTTACAAAAAGTAATGGTATAACAATAATAGGAACAAATAAGGTGGGTAATAATCATGTGGTTTTGGATTAGACATATATCATTTGCAGCCGTGCTAATAGCACTCGCCGTATACTTTTTAGTGGGTGATGGTTCTGTATTTGATATTAAAAAATCTAAAAATGCAGCCGCCGAAGGATTATCACGCTTTTACTCCTCCATTCGTAACCAAGTAAAAAGTAATAAAGAACGAGATCAATTTGTTTTAAAACTTAAAACACCAGAACAAACCTTGGATAGAGTATTGGCTGAACGTGCGCGAACAGTAGATCCAATGCCTACAAATTGGACTGGAGAGGTTGAACCTAGGCGCTTTGAAAATGGCACAACTCTTAAAGATGTACTTAATCAATATGCTAAAAACGAGGGGATTGAGCTTTACTGGTACTTAAGTAAAGATTACGTAGTTAAAGATCATTTTAGAGTAGACAGTAACTTTACTTCAGCACTGTACCAAATTGGACGCGCTATAAATGATGATTTTGAGCATGAGGTTTATACTTACTTTTGCCATAAACAAAGAGCAGCGGTTATTACCGAGTTACCATCAGAATTTGTACGTACAAACTGTTTAAAACTAAAGGTTTAAGGGTTTAAGGGTTTACACGTACATAGACCCAAGCAAGCGCTTGGGTTTTCAATTCAATTCAATTCAATTCAATTCAATTCAATTCAAAAATACTATTCCAAATATTAGTTACGTTAGTAATATCTTGTAAAAACGTTTCTCGCGGGATCAATTTGCCTTTTTGCTCCAAGCTCAACACGTGATAACACGAGCGATAATCAATATACGCTTTTATCAACTGCTGCTTTTGCTCTTTAGTAATACAACCTATATTTGCCGCATCCGTTAATATCCTTACGTTATCTGAGTAAACTGTAAGCTGTTCAAACTCGTTTGCGTGTTTAAGTACTAAATATTGCGTAATAAACTCAATATCAGCCATGCCACCAACATCTTGTTTTAAATCAAATTGATCAATATTTCCCTTCGCTAGATGGTCGCGCATTTTTTCGCGCATTTTTATTACATCAGCTTTTAGCACGGTATCATCGCGTTGCTGGCAAAGTATATTTTTACGAATTTGTGAAAAACGATCTATCAGATCGTTTTGACCTAAAATTAATCGAGCCCGAACAAGTGCTTGATGCTCCCACGTCCATGCTTGAGTTTGCTGATAGTGATTAAAGCTCTCTAAATTGATAGCCAATAAACCAGAGGCTCCTTCAGGACGTAATCGTGTATCAAGCTCGTATAAAATGCCCGATGCAGTACGGGTATTAAATAAATGCATTAGGCGCTGAGCGAGCTTTAAATAAAACTGGCGAGAATCTATCGGTTTTTCACCATTAGTTAGGCTTGAGCCATCATGATTATGCACAAACACCAAATCTAGATCTGAGTCGTACCCGACTTCTAAGCCACCTGTTTTACCATATGCAATAACAGCAAAACCTTTATTTTCATCATCTGTGCCAGGGGGCATACCAAAGCGCTTAACAGTGTTATGCCATGCAATATTAACAGCTTGGTCAACAATCGCCTCTGCCAGTACGGTTAAATGATCGCTTACTTTCATTACATCAAGAACACCGGTTGCATCGGCGGCAGCAATTCGTAATTGATGCGTTTGCTTAAATTGCCTAAGCGACTCCATTTGCAGTTCTAAATCGTCATGCTCTATTCGTAAAAAATACTGTCTTATTTCATCTTTATACGCTGTGAGCGGGGTTGGCTTATAAAGAACTGCGGGGTCTATTAGTTCATCAAGTAATATGGGGTAGCGAGAAATATGCTCCCCTATCCATTTGCTATGACAACACAGTAAAACAAGTTGCTTTAATGCTCCTTGGTTTTCGTAAAGCAATTCTAAATAGGCAGTACGCGAAATTATCTTATTAAAAATTTGGCAAACCATTGTGAAAGCTGCTGCACTGGCATTAAAGTCATTTAATTGATTTAGTAAAACAGGCATTAACTTATCAAGAGTGTCACGCCCTCGGTTACCTATATTTACCTTAGACAGCCTTAATTTAAAATCGTTAAGGGGTGCTTGCCATTCATCTCTGGCCTCTTTTAAAAAGCTCACATCACCATGATCCCAAGCACTAATAAATGCGCCTTCACAGGTATCAAGTGGCACGGTTTCCTCGCCAATCACAAGTGCAAACTCACCGTTAACTTGTT
The DNA here is from genome assembly GCF_011378755.1 of Pseudoalteromonas sp. Z1A2. Taxonomy (NCBI): domain Bacteria; kingdom Pseudomonadati; phylum Pseudomonadota; class Gammaproteobacteria; order Alteromonadales; family Pseudoalteromonadaceae; genus Pseudoalteromonas; species Pseudoalteromonas sp. Z1A2. Next base: position 12,792 of record NZ_WTKX01000016.1, read on the forward strand.
TCATCACCTTTTCTATAGTGTTTAAAGTGGCAGAAAAATCAGCTTGTTCTAATAATAAATTTAAGCGCTGCTGATTCAATTCATCATCGGGGAGTGTTTGCGTTTGCTGATCGTCAAATATTTGAAGGTACTGCTCAACTTTACGTAAATAAAGGTAATTGCGCCTCAGCTCGCTTGCTTCTTGCTCATCTATAACTTGGTTAAGTGCCAACTCATTTAATGCTTTGAGTAAAGATTGGGTTTGTAAATTAGCCTCTCGCCCACCTCTTACCATTTGCAGGGCTTGTACTATAAATTCAACTTCACGAATACCACCAGCGCCTAGTTTTATATTATTAGTTAAGCGTTTACGGCGAACCTCTTGTGCAATCATTAACTTCATTTTACGCAAGGATTCAATCACCGAAAAATCAATATACCGGCGGTAAACAAACGGCTTTAAAAGCTTAATAAATTCATCCCAATACTTATTAGGAGTGCCAATTAAGCGCCCTTTTAACATGGCGTAGCGTTCCCAGTCGCGCCCTTGTTCTTGGTAGTAATCTTCAATGGCATTAAAGCTCATAACCAAAGGGCCGCTTTCGCCAAACGGGCGTAGGCGCATATCAACTCTAAATACTTGCCCATCACCGGTGGCTTGGTTAAGTGCTGCAATCAGTTTTTGTGCAACTTTGGTATAAAACACTTGGGCCTCAAGGCTTCTGCGGCCACCTTGGGTTTTTGTGCTGCGCGGATACGCAAAAATAAGATCAATATCAGAGGAATAATTTAGCTCCTGTCCGCCAAGCTTCCCCATCCCCAATACCATTAGCGGCATTGCTTGGTTTTGCCCATCAAGCGGTTCACCATTTACTTTTGCCACCTGTGCATGCGCCCATTGGTTGGCGCTATTAATTAGCATGTCAGCCAGTTGGCTTATATAATTAATACTATCGGCAATGGGGTTATTACAGCATAAATCTAAAAAGGCGACTTTAAGCCAGTACTTTTCACGATATTGACGAAGTACTTTATGGCACTGTGCTTCATCAAGGTCAGCTAAATTCAGGTTTTTAAAAGGAGAGTCTATTACTCTATTTTGTATTTCGTCTTTGCATAATAGCCAGGTATTTAAATCAGGTTGTGACTCTAAACTGCGCCAAGCAAAGTCGCTTAATGCTAATAACCTTACAACTTCACTTTGTTTACTTTGCTGCGGGTATAACTGTTCAAAGCGCATCAAGCCAAGTTTTTGTAATTGAATAGGAAGTTGCTTTACGTTACTCATCAATCCTCTCTTTTATATCATCAATAACCGTACTAGAATGATTAAAACCTAGAAAGGTTAACTTAATTAGGATCACCATGTCATATTTGTCTTTATCTAACACTAGTTTTATTGCGATTGCCATTAGTTTTGCGGTTATTTGCATAACTATTTTTTGTTTACGAGTTGTCACTCAAATCAAAGCAAAACAAGCGCTTAAAGATGAGTTAGCGCAACACGACAACTTTGCTATGGGTATTAGTTTTGCATCTGAAATATCGGTTGTTATAGCCACTATAGCCTTTTTATTTGACGAAATAAGCGTAAGCACTGCACAGTCAAACCCGTTAAAAGTGTTAATTATTATTGTTCTCTTATTCACTTTTATAAAAGTGGGCCATTTAATTCACAGAAAATGGATACTCCACAGATTTAATGAAGAAGCTGCCATACTAAAACAAAATGTATGTGCTGCATTGGTAGACTCAGGAATGTTAATCGCTAACTGTATTATTACTCTGGGCTTGTACACGTGGACGCACACCCAAGGGTTTAGCAACTTACTTATTGCTTGCGTTAGCTTTTTTACACTTCAGGGGATGTTTGCACTTGATAGCAAAATACGAGAACACCGTTTTGCAAAAGCAAACCAAGGTGCGTCACTACAAAGTAACTTTAACCTAGAAAATACATCTATTGGTATAAGATATGCTGGAAAATCAATTGGCTTAGCGTTGGCTGTATATGCTGGTTTATCTAGCGCAGCATTTCAAAACGGTAAAATGGTTGAAAACATATTTACACTTGTAATGCATTGCGGTGTAATGTGGATACTACTTTACGGCTTAACGTATGTGATAAAAGTTATCTCTTTACCAAATATTGATACGGCTCTTGAAATAGACCATCAAGATAATATTGGGGTAGCATGCATAGAATTTGCTGTTTTTTGTGCTATTGGTTATTTACTTATTAGTATGTTTTCTCTTTAGACCTTTTTTACTGAAAATACAGCAATTAAAACGTCTGCATTTAAGTAATAATGGTAATTACTTAGATGCAACAAGGTCCTAGCTCTATGCCGCCTGAAATAACGAACTATTTGTTAATTGACATAGACAACGAATTTAGCCGCGCATTTGCCGAATACTATGTAAATAGTAATGGCATAACAAAAGCGAGTACACTTATTGCTGCAGGGAGTAATACCCGCCAATTAGTAAAAATGATGTTTGACGAGCTTATTAAAGACTATAGTTATTGCGATCTTGAAAACGAAATAAGCGTTTCTGAGTTAATTAATTATTTAAAAGATCATCACGATTTACACGGAGTCCTTTTCAATAGCACCGATTATTTACTCGCAAGTGATAAGCAGCGCTTTATTTATAACTCCTTACATGAAGAACGCTTTTTAATAAATCTTGATGATACAGGCTATACACTAAGCCGGGTTACCGATGAGACGTTAACGGAACCTTCGAAAAATCATCACGATATAGCGCATACCCCACAAGATTTAATAGATCTCGCCGAACAACTTAATAAAAATAAATAATTGCGCACAGCCCCCAGCTTACTTACCATAGCAATATATATTTTACGCTATGTAGTAAGTGACGCCCTATGCGAGTTCCTCATATTTATCAAACATCGAGTATTGCCCTAAACACCCCTGTAACTTTAGATGACGATGCTGCAGGGCATATTGGCAGAGTGCTGCGCATGAAAGTAGGCGAGCATGTATCTATTTTTAATGGCGAAGGTGGCGAATACCTTAGTGAAATAATTGAGGTAACAAAAAAAACAGTCGTCGTAATGCCATTAGAACTTAACCCTCACGATGTAGAATCTCCACTTAAAATTCATTTAGGTCAGTGTGTATCCCGTGGTGATAAAATGGATTTTACAATTCAAAAGTCAGTTGAACTAGGTATTACCGAAATCACCCCTATTTTTAGTCAACGCTGTGGTGTGAAACTAATGGGCGATCGTCTTGAGAAAAAACACCAACAATGGCAAAAAATTGCAATTGCTGCGGCTGAGCAGTCAGGGCGTAATTTTGTGCCAATTATTCACCCACCTATAGATTTAAAACAATGGCTTGCACAACAAACCGATGCAATTAAGCTCACTCTTCACCCTCGTGCTGAGCACAGTATTAAAACCATTACGGTACCTAAAGATGGCGTACGCTTTTTAGTAGGCCCCGAAGGTGGCTTTACCGACGATGAAATGGCACTAACCAAACAACTAGAGTTTGTAGATATTCGCTTAGGCCCGCGCGTTTTACGAACGGAAACAGCCGCTTTAACGGTCTTAAGTGCATTACAACTTCAATTTGGCGATTTAGCTAATTGAAATAACTAAAAGCACCCTCATATAAACAGTAACATTTATAGTAAGGCACAGCGCATGGCAATTAAGTTAGGTATTATTTCAGATCCTATTAGTGGATTTAACATCAAAAAAGACACCGGTTTTGCAATGATGATGCAAGCGCAAGAACGTGGCTACGAAATTTATTATATGGAGATGGACGATTTATCTCTTCGTAAAGGCAAGTCGTACGCTACAGCGTCTAAAGCGCAAGTGTTTAATAATGCAGAAAAATGGTATGAGCTTGAAGAAAAAGCCACTATAGCCCTTGCCGATCTTGACGTAATTTTAATGCGTAAAGACCCTCCTTTTGATACTGAATACATTTACGCGACGTATATTTTAGAGCGTGCTGAACAAGAAGGTACGTTAATAATTAACAAGCCACAAAGCCTTCGCGATGCTAACGAAAAGCTGTTTACAGCATGGTTTAGCGAGCATACGCCAGACACACTTGTTACACGTAGCCAAAAACAAATTCGTGAATTTTTAGCACAGCATAAAGACATTATTTTAAAGCCGCTTGATGGCATGGGTGGCGCATCGATTTTTCGCATCAGAGAAGACGATGCCAACATTGGTGTAATTTGTGAAACGTTAACCGAGCACGGCAGCCGCTTCGCAATGGTGCAAAATTACATTCCAGAGATCAAACAAGGCGATAAGCGCGTACTAGTAGTTGATGGCGAAGTTATTCCATATTGTTTAGCGCGTATACCACAAAATGGTGAAACACGCGGTAATTTGGCTGCAGGCGGTCGAGGTGAAGCCCGTCCACTTAGCGAATCAGATTTAAAAATAGCGCAAGCTGTTGCACCAACGCTCAAAGAAAAAGGCTTAATATTTGTAGGTTTAGATATTATTGGCGATAAATTAACTGAAATTAACGTAACTGCACCAACGTGCGTACGCGAAATTGAAGCTGCTTATGATATTTCTATCACAGGTATTTTATTTGATGCAATTGAGCGTAAATTAGGTAAGTAATTACCACAATAAAAAGCCCATTAGTTTAAGCCTTTCATGCAATTAATGGGCTTTTTATGTCAATTTAAATAACTATGCCATACTCAAAGTTCATTAACTAAAAAGGGTGAAATCTATGCAGTCATTAGAAAATCATTTTTTAATCGCGATGCCGTCAATGCAAGACCCTTTTTTTAAACGTGCTGTTACCTATATTTGTGAGCACAATGAAGATGGGGCTATGGGCTTGGTAATAAACCAACCTATTGATGTTACTGTTGGCGAACTTTTAGATAAAATAGAAATTGATAACGACAAAACGCAAAACGCAGCAAAAGTAAGTGTGTTTGCAGGTGGGCCCGTTAAAACTGACCGTGGTTTTGTACTGCACTCTCCCCAATCGGGTTATTCAGCAAGTCAAAAACTCAGTAGCGATATTATGATCACTACCTCAAAAGACGTTCTAGCAAACTTAACCACTGCACAAGCACCAGAGCAGTTTATTATTACACTTGGTTATTCAGGGTGGGAGCAAGGACAACTCGAACAAGAGTTACTTGATAACAACTGGTTGATCATAGAAGCCGATCCGAAGATCATTTTTGATACCCCCGTTGAAAAACGATGGGAAAAAGCAGTTTCAATGTTGGGCTTTGATATTAGCCAACTCAGCCCTGAAGCTGGTCACGCATAATAGTAACTAACCCTTAGCAAACTTAAACAAGATACACATGACAAAAAAATCGCTTAAGCCGCAAGGCGAACGCACTGTAATGGGCTTTGACTTTGGCACCAAAAGTATTGGTATTGCTATTGGGCAAGAGTTAACCGGCAGTGCGTCTAGCCTTAAGGCTGTAAAAGCACAAGATGGCATTCCTAACTGGGACCATATCGCCGTACAAGTAGCCGAGTGGCAGCCTGACTTAATGGTTGTTGGTTTACCGCTAAATATGGATGGAACATCACAAGAGGTTACCTTTAAAGCAAAAAAGTTTGCCAACAGATTGCATAATCATTATGGCATTCCTGTGCAAACACAAGATGAGCGCTTAACGACAGCGGACGCTAAAGCGCGACTTTTTGAAAGTGGCGGCTATAAAAACTTAGGTAAAGGTAACGTAGATAATATGTCTGCGGTTATTATTTTAGAAAGCTTTTTTGAATCTAGTTACGGTGAATAAACTGGCTATATAAACAACCCTTTATACAAATAAAAAAAGCGCCAATTGGCGCTTTTTTATTAATTACTTTTAAATTATTGATCGCTATTTTTATCATCAAGGCCATCAATAGTAACGCCCTGTAAAAAGCCCGCACCTTGTTGTTCGTTATTGCGCAGTTTTATCATTAAGCGTAAATCATTTGGCGAGTCAGCATGGTGCAGTGCATCAGCGTAGTTAATTCGCTGCTGTCTGTACAACTCAAATAACGCTTGGTCAAAGGTTTGCATGCCCATTTCTTTCGACTTAGCCATTGCCTCTTTAATTCCGCCAATATCACCATTTTTAATCAGTTCAGCGACCATTGGTGAGTTAAGCAATATTTCAATAGCTGCAACACGGCTTTCACCATCAGCAGTCGGCACTAATTGCTGAGCAACAATGGCACGTAAGTTAAGTGCTAAGTCGTACTTAAGCTTATCGTGTTTTTCTTTTGGTACTAAATGCATAATACGGTCAATCGCTTGGTTCGCATTATTAGCATGTAGTGTTGCAACACACAGGTGCCCGGTTTCAGCAAAGCTTAGGGCGTATTCCATGGTTTCTTGCGATCGAATTTCACCAATCAAAATAACATCTGGAGCTTGGCGTAATGAGCTTTTAAGTGCCGATTCAAAGCTTTCTGTATCAAGCCCTACTTCGCGCTGAGTAATAATACTTTTACGATGCTCATGAACAAACTCAATCGGATCTTCAATGGTCAGTATATGACCTCGTTGATTACGGTTTCGATAACCAATAAGTGCAGCTAGTGAGGTCGACTTACCCGTACCTGTACCACCTACAAACAAGACAAGACCGCGTTTAGACATAATTACATCTGTCAGCGTAGACGGCAGACCTAAATCACTCACATCAGGAATTTGCGTCACAATACGGCGAATAACCATACCTGCTCTATCGCGCTGCCAAAAAGCAGAAATACGAAAACGCCCTTCGTCGGTAGCAATCGCAAAGTTACATTCTTTCGTTGTATGAAATTCTGCTTTTTGCTTTTCGCTCATTGCAGATTCTACTAACTCAAGCGATTGCTCATCAGTCAGTCTATCGTCACTGAGAGCTGTTAGTTCACCGTTTATTTTTGCACTTACAGGTAACTGACTCGATACAAATAGGTCAGAACCCTTTTTCTCAATCATTATGAGTAAAAAGTCGTTTAAAGATAAAGCCATAATAATTTCTTACCCACCAAATTGTGTTTTGTCTTGCGCTTTTTCTTTCGCTGCCGTATTTGTAACAATACCGTGATTAACTAAATTAGTTAAACACTGATCCATTGTTTGCATGCCCACAGACGCACCGGTTTGAATAGACGAATACATTTGTGCAATTTTATCTTCACGAATTAAGTTACGAATAGCAGGGACTGCAATCATAATTTCGTGTGCTGCAACTCGCCCACCACCAATTTTTTTAAGCAGTGTTTGTGAAATTACCGCACGTAAAGATTCAGATAACATTGAGCGTACCATAGCTTTTTCTTCACCTGGGAATACATCAATAATACGGTCAATAGTTTTTGGTGCAGATGTTGTATGTAGCGTGCCAAACACTAAGTGACCCGTTTCAGCAGCGGTCATTGCAAGACGAATTGTTTCTAAATCACGTAACTCACCCACAAGTATTACATCAGGGTCTTCACGCAATGCACTACGTAGCGCGTTTGAAAAGCTATGTGTATCGCGGTGAACTTCACGTTGGTTAATTAAACTTAATTTATTATCGTGAACAAACTCGATTGGATCTTCTATTGTTAGAATATGGTGATGTTTATTTTGATTTATATAATCGACCATAGCGGCAAGTGTTGTTGATTTACCTGAACCCGTTGGCCCTGTGACTAACACGAGTCCACGTGGGGTATCAGAGATTGTTTTAAAAATATCTGGCGCACCTAAATCATCAAGCGTTAACACTTCACTTGGTATGGTACGAAATACCGCAGCAGGCCCGCGATTAGAGTTAAACGCATTCACACGAAAACGTGCTAAATTAGGCACTTCAAACGAAAAATCCACTTCGAGGTTTTGTTCGTAGTCCTTGCGTTGATTATCGTTCATAATATCGTAAACCAGACTGTTTACGTCTTTGTCTGCAAGGGCTGGTATATTAATGCGGCGAACATCACCGTCTACGCGTATCATAGGTGAAACACCCGACGATAAATGTAAATCGGATGCTTTGTGTTGCACACTAAACGCTAATAATTCGGTAATATCCATTTATGACTCCACAACTAACTGATAAATATATGGTTACAATAGCAGAACGACTCACATCCGCCTACGCTAGAATTGCAGACGCGGCAAAAAACACACAGCGAAACACTAACGAAGTTACTCTACTAGCAGTGTCTAAAACTAAACCAAGCGAAGATATTATTGCAGCTTATGAGCATGGTCAGCGCGAATTTGGTGAATCTTATGTTCAAGAGGCTATAGATAAAATAGCGCAACTACAGTCATATAGCGACATCATTTGGCATTTCATTGGCCCTATTCAATCAAATAAAAGTGCATTAGTAGCTGCTAACTTTGATTGGGTGCAAAGTGTTGATCGCATAAAAATAGCAAAGCGATTAGATTCCCAGCGCCCAAACGATAAACCACCTCTTAATATACTTATTCAAGTAAATATAAGTAATGAGGAAGCAAAGTCAGGTTGCCGCCGCGATGAAATAGATGAACTTGCCGATTATATTAACCAATGTGAGCACTTAACACTTCGAGGTTTAATGGCAATTCCCGCTAAAAGCGACAAACTGGATACGCAAATTCAATCTTTTGAGCAATTACAAACTTGCTTTGATAAACTAAAGACCCAATATCCTCAAGTAGATACTTTGTCGATGGGTATGAGTAACGATGTTGAAGCTGCCATTAGCGCAGGCTCAACCATGGTAAGGATCGGCACAGACATTTTTGGAACACGAACTTAAAAGGTGATAACAGATTTATGTCAGATAAAAAAATCGCATTTATAGGCACAGGTAATATGAGCTACGCCATTATTGGTGGCATGGTAAAAAACGGCTTTAACGCAAGTAACATAATTGCGACTAACCGCAACCAAGAAAAGCTTGAAAAGGTAGCATTTGATTTCAAGGTGCAAACCACCAGTGACAATAACGAAGCCCTGCGCGATGCTGATGTAATTGTTTTGTCTGTTAAACCACAAATGATGGGCGATTTATGTAAATCGTTTCAAGAGTCGGGCGTAGATTTTAGCGATAAACTGTTTATTTCTGTTGCGGCGGGCTTAACTGTAAAACGTTTACGTGAAATGCTAGGCCAAGACGTTAAAATGGTACGTTGCATGCCAAACACGCCATCTTTATTAGGTCGCGGAGTATCAGGTTTATATGGTGCGGGCGAAACACAAAGCGAACACGAATTTGTACAACAAGTTTTTGAATGCACGGGCATTGTTGTATGGGTGGAAAAAGAGTCACAAATTAACGATATTATTGCTGTAACCGGCTCATCACCTGCTTACTTTTTCTTATTTATGGAAGCCATAGAAGAAAAAGCAAAAGCGCTGGGCTTTAACGATGAAGACGCTCGTCGCCTGGTACAACAAACAGCCCTTGGCGCTGCCGAAATGGCACTTAGCCAGCCTGATATTAGTATTTCGCAACTACGTTCAAACGTAACATCTAAAGGCGGCACTACTCACGCAGCTGTTGAGCACTTAAAAGACGAAGGCTTAACTAAAACCGTTGGCGATGCAATGGATGCGTGTATTGCGCGTGCAGAGCAAATGGAAAAAGAACTTTAAAACCACTTTTTATTGAAGGTTACACTATGAATGCCATGCAATTTTTAATCAGTACCCTGTTTGATTTGTTTTTAATGGTGGTATTACTGCGCTTTTGGCTGCAGTGGGCAAAAGCCGACTTTTATAATCCAATGAGCCAGTTTGTGGTTAAAGCCACGTCGTTTGCGGTAAAACCACTGCGTAAAATCATTCCGGGGTTTGGCGGACTTGATTTAGCATCTCTGTTGCTGGCATTTATAGTAGCTGTAGCCAAAATTAGTACTTTAATGCTTGTTATATATAATGCGTGGGCAATACAGCCTGTGCTTATTCAAGCACTTATAACGGTACTAAAAGAAGGCCTTAACTTAGTTTTTTGGATACTTATTATTCGCGCTATTTTAAGTTGGGTTAGCCAAGGTTATAACCCTATAGAAGCGGTTTTCCACCAGCTTACTGAACCAATGCTAAAACCAATTCGTAAAATATTGCCATCAATGGGTGGCTTAGATTTATCAGTTTTAGTGCTTATTATTGGTATTCAGTTTTTGCAAATGCTGCTTATGGATTTTCTAGTCTAATATAGATTTTTTAATTAGAGGCCCAAAGGCCTCTTTTTTATATGTTTTGAGGAATACATAATGAACCGTTTAATTAAGTTTTGTTTTATTGCTTGTTTAGCATTTGCATTTAACGCGCAAAGCGAAGAAATGCAGGGCGCACAATACAAAGAGCTTGGCCCTTGGCAAGTCCATTACATCGCCTTTCCTTCTACTTTTATTCAGCCAAAAATAGCAAAAGCGTACAACCTTGAGCGCAGTGGCTACAAAGGGGTTGTAAACATTTCTATATTAAAAAATGATGCCGATAAAACAGCACAAACGGCAAAGCTTACAGGCACAGCGAAAAACCTACTAGGCAACAAACAAACGCTTACTTTTAAAGAAGTAAAAGAAGGTGAGTCAATTTATTACCTTGCCCAAGTTGATTACACCAACGAAGAGATTTTACGCTTTGAGATTGAGATACAACAAAATAATCAATTTCAAAAATTACAGTTTCAGCAAAAATTTTACGTAGATTAATAACATGACCAAAACTTTAGTACTTGCTACAGGTAATCCTGGCAAAGTAAAAGAGCTAGCTAACATGCTAAGCTCTTTGAATATTAATGTAGTTCCACAGAGCGATTTTAACGTAGGTGAAGTTGCCGAAACCGGCACTACCTTTGTTGAAAATGCCATTATTAAAGCGCGCCATGCCGCTAAAATTACTGGCATGCCTGCTATTGCCGATGACTCAGGTTTAGAAGTTGATGGCCTAAATGGCGCACCCGGTGTTTACTCAGCCCGTTTTGCAGGCCCAGGTGCCAGCGATCAAGATAACATTGATAAGTTACTCGTAGATTTAGGTGATAACCCTATTCGCAGTGCACGCTTTTGGTGTGTACTGGTGTTAATGCGCCACGCAGACGACCCTACTCCGCTTATTTGTAGTGCTAGTTGGGAGGGCGAAATTACGCTCACTCAAAATGGCAACGGTGGATTTGGTTACGATCCTGTGTTTTTTGTAGCAGAGAAAAATTGTACGAGTGCAGAGCTTACAAAAGAGCAAAAAAATGCAGTGAGTCATCGCGGACAAGCGCTGCAAAAATTATTACTAGAACTACAGCAAAAAGGCGGCCTGTGAACCTTCCACCACTGAGCTTATATGTGCACGTGCCTTGGTGCGTGCAAAAATGCCCGTACTGCGATTTTAATAGCCACGGACAAAAAGGTGAAATACCTGAAGCTGAATATGTTCAACACTTAATTGATGACTTAAAAGCAGATTTGCACTTAGTGCAAGGACGTAAAATTCACAGCATTTTTATTGGTGGCGGCACACCAAGCTTATTAACTGGTGCAGCTTATACCCGTTTATTAAATGAAGTCGACAACCTAATTGGGCTTGAAGAACACTGCGAAATAACCCTTGAAGCCAACCCTGGTACAGTAGAAACAGGTCGCTTTAAAGATTACGTAAAAGCAGGCATTAACCGTATTTCTATCGGTGTGCAAAGCATGCAAAACGACAAGTTAAAAGCACTTGGTCGGATTCATGGCAGCGACGAGGCAAACTATGCCGCGCAACAAGCTACAGAAGCCGGTTTAAATAGCTTTAATCTTGATTTAATGCATGGCTTACCTGGGCAAACACTTGATGATGCTCTGAGTGATTTAAAACAAATAATAGCGCTCGATCCACCGCACATATCTTGGTATCAATTAACTATTGAACCCAATACTCAGTTTGCTTCAAAGCCCCCTACCTTGCCACAAGATGAAACACTGTGGGACATTCAAGAACAAGGGGTTGAGTTACTCGCGCAAGCAGGTTACGTGCAATACGAAATATCGGGCTATGCAAAACCGGGCTATCAATGCCAACATAACTTAAATTATTGGCGTTTTGGCGATTATCTCGGTATTGGCTGCGGCGCACATGGTAAGGTTACTGATGCAAATACAGGGCTTATAACGCGTACCGAAAAGGTTAAACATCCTCGCGGCTATATGGATTTAATTAAACCGTATATGTATAAAAGCTGGCATGTAGAGCAAGACGATTTAGCGTTTGAATTTTTTATGAATCGCTTTCGCCTTGTTGAGCCTTGCCCAATTAATGACTTTAATAAACTAACAACACTGCCGCTGCAAAGTCAGCAAAGTGCATTAAACCAAGCAATAAATAAAGGTTTATTGACTCAAACAGACAGCCATTGGCAGGTAACCTTAAAAGGTCATCGCTTTTTAAATGACCTGCTAGAATTGTTTGTGTAGCGCTAAGGCACTGCACAACAATATAAAACTAATAAATATAATTCACCCTAATGGGTTTCTAACAACAAAAGGGAAAACAATGCGTAAACTCACTTTTATTGCGGCCGCAGTAAGCGTTGCACTACTTGCTGGTTGCCAGCAAACAACACAACAATCTACTTCAGCCCCTATTGCACAAGCAGTTCAATCACAACAAAGTGAAATAGACAAAGCCAATGCATTTTTTGAAGATACATTTAACCGCGATGTAATGAGCAGCCCTGTATATCAAACATACATGGGGATTAAGCAAGATTACGATAAATGGGACGATGGCAGCGAAGAAAGAAAGCTTAAAGATTTAGCACAAACAAAAGCTGACCTAGTTACATTAAAAGCAATTAATCGTGATTTGTTAGATGATGCAACAAAAGTTAGCTACGACTTAAAAAAACAGGATCTTGAAAGCTCAATTGCTGACTTTAAATGGCGCTACCATAATTACCCTGTGAACCAAATGTTTGGTACGCATTCTATGATCCCTGCGTTTTTAATTAATCAGCACTCAATTAGTAATGTAAAAGAAGCTAAAGACTACATTTCACGCCTAAATGGTGTAACTGACGTTATTGATCAGCTAATTACTGACTTAGAAACTCGTGCTGATAAGGGGATTATTGCTCCTAAATTTGTGTTCCCGCATGTTATTGATTCAAGCAAAAACATTATTCACGGTGCACCGTTTGAAAAAGGCGATGATTCTACATTGCTTGCTGACTTTAAACGCAAAGTAACAGCGCTTGAAATTAACCAAAACGAAAAAGACTCGTTAATCAGCGATGCATCAGATGCATTAAAATCGGCTGTTAAACCATCTTACTCTAAGCTAATTAATTACCTAGCGCAGCTTGAGAAACGTGCTGATGATCGCGATGGCGCATGGAAATTACCAGATGGCGAAGCGTTTTATAACAACGCACTTAAGCGCACTACAACAACAGATTTAACGGCTAAAGAAATTCATGCAATTGGTTTATCTGAAGTGACACGTATTCATGATGAAATGCGTGAAATTAAAGATAAAGTAGGCTTTAAAGGCGACTTAAAAGCGTTTATGCAGTTTATGAAAACTGACAAACAATTTTACTACCCTAATGATGCACAAGGTAAGCAACGCTACCTTGATGAAGCCACTGGACTTATTGATACAATGAAAACACGCTTAGATGAGTTATTCATTGTTAAACCAAAAGCTGATTTAAAAGTAAAAGCAGTTGAAGCATTCCGTGAAAAAGCTGCGGGCAAGGCATTTTACCAACAGCCAGCTCCAGATGGTTCACGCCCAGGCATTTACTACGCTAACCTTTATGACATGGAAGCTATGCCAACATATCAAATGGAAGCACTTGCTTACCACGAAGGTATTCCGGGTCACCACATGCAAATCGCTATTTCGCAAGAACTAGAAGGCGTTCCTAAGTTCCGTAAATTTGGTGGTTACACAGCGTATATTGAAGGTTGGGGTTTATACTCAGAGTTCATTCCTAAAGAAATGGGCATGTACTCAGACCCTTACTCAGATTTTGGTCGTCTTTCAATGGAGCTATGGCGCGCATGTCGTCTAGTGGTTGATACGGGTATTCACGCAATGAAGTGGACTCGTCAAGAAGGTATTGATTACTACGTAAATAACACGCCTAATGCAACATCTGACGGTGTTAAAATGGTTGAGCGTCACATTGTAATGCCTTCACAAGCAACGGCTTATAAAGTGGGTATGCTTAAGATTTTAGAACTTCGTGAAGACGCTAAAAAGCAACTTGGTGATAAGTTTGATATTCGCCAGTTCCACGACGTAGTGCTTAAAAATGGTCCTGTACCACTAAATGTACTAGAGAACTTTGTTAATGAATGGGTAGCAAGCAAAAAAGCTTAAAACCAATTTAAACAATTGCTTTAAATATGAAAGGTCGCATTTGCGGCCTTTTTTGTTTTATAGTAGTAAAAAAGATTTTTGGAAATAATAATGGATTTAAGCATACAACTACTTAATGCGCGTATTTCAAAGCAACAGTTAAATGAGCTCGATAACGACTTTAAGCAGTTAAGCCCTGCTCAGCAAACTTTGCAGCTTAACCATTTATATGACAGCGCCCAACGGTTAAGTGTTAAGTATGACTTTATGCAAAACATAGCAACGCGGATATTAAGCTCTAACACAGCGCCTTCTCCATTTATTAATCAACTCACTAATATTGACGCATTGAGCTTTTTTACCCCTGCGCTGAAAGTAAATAAAGGCTTTTTAGTACAAGATACACAAGGAAATAACGTACTGCACAATGTGTTTAAGCATGCCGATGCGACAAAGCTGCCATTTAACTATGTGCGCTCTTTGATGTTGTTTGAATCAAATGATGAGTTAGCTAAAGCGCTGGCGCAGCCCAACTCTCATGGCTTGACAGCGGTTGCCTGCTACATAGCCTATGCAAATAAACCTAGCACACCGGTAAAGCATGAATTTTCAGCTTTGTTAGCATTAATGGAAATAGAGCAAAAACAAAATCCTAACGCTAAACAGCAGCTTGCCAACGTAATAAAAGGGCAAAAAGTTAACGAGACCACAATTTTACTGAGCGCCGCTTACTTGCAACGCTCAACGGCGCAAGTTGCTCACTTAATCAAGGCGCTTTAATTCACTCACAACTTCTGTACGCACACTGTCTATGGCATGTGTAATAGATTGTGCAGCACTTTGGTGATCAACCATATTTGGCCAATTTGTTTGCCAGACCTTTTGTAAGTCTTTTGTTTTTAAATGTACTTTATCAACGGCTAAGTAGCTTAAGTCATGAATTAAGTTAACTTTAACCCAGCCTTTTCTGGGGCTGCCATCTATTTTGTTATTATCGTAATGTGCCGCAAATACAATAAGCTCAAGCTCGGCTAGTTCTTGTAAGATTTGAAAGCTAGCAATGCGTGTATTGTTGTTATCTTCACTTGCCTCCATCCGCCATGCATTATAACTAAAGCCTATAAACGCAAATACTACGCTCGCTATAGCAGTGAAAAAATACGAACGGGGCGCCAGTACAAACTGACCATATTTAGACTCTGACATATTATTTCCTAGGGCCTGTTTATCTTTCGAGGTTAAATTTGCAGCAGTATGTTTGGTATTTAGGCAAGCCAGAGCCTATGCAGTGTGGTTATTTCCCATAAATAGGCGATAACGTGGAATAAATGCCAAACATACGCTGCCCGAAGGGTTCTGCCTAGGGGCAATTTACTCTTTGTTGCCTACATGGATGTAGGTAAGGGGCGTGAGCAGGACGCGGAAGCTTTGCTCGGTTTTTACTTAGCCTACTAGGTTACAAACCTCACGCCGCGATTAAATCGCACCTAGATTGAACAAATTTTAATTCTGAAAGGTCAACAGGCCCTAGTCATTTAAGTAATATTCAACACTGGTTACCACTCTTATATTTTTTATTTGCGGTGTGTTTGAATCTCGATTACTGATACTAAATTGCCCTTGGCGAGCTGTTTTTATTTTGCCTAATTTTGAATTAGAGTCTTTAGCAAATTTATTAGCGACTTCACGCGCTTTTTCAGTTGCTTCTTGCACCATCGCAGGCTTTACATCATTGAGGCCAGTAAAGATGTATTCAACTTTTGTTTCGTAGCTATCTTGCACTATTGCGATATCTTGTTTAGCAAGCTGGCTCACTTTGCTCAGCGCGTTTTGCACTTTATCTGGCGCAGCAGAATAAACAATAATATTTGAGCGCACTATGTATCTAAATTGTTGATTTTCATTACTGTATTCACGTGCTTGCTTATCAATAACTGACTGGCTACCTATTGTTATTTCATCATCGTCAAAACCATGGAGTTTTAAAAAAGCAGTTACCGCATCATTTTTTTTCTCAACTCGGCTTACTAATTTTTCAAGGTTATTGTCGGCATCACTAAATTGCAGAGGCCAAATTACCGTATCGGCTATTACTTCTCGCTCGGCCAATCCCTTAACCTGCACAGTACGTTCCATCCCTTTCACACTCAAAGCGGTACTTTTTAAAATAAACCCTAAGCTAATTAAGCCTATACTTAAACAAATAGCCGCTATAACAATGTAAAAACCGGGGGTTTTATTCACAATAATCTCCTTGATTGATATCAATAATAAGCATCGAGACGCTCGAAATAACACAGTAAACAGGGTACATTGAGACTATAAATAACGCAAAATTTAATCAGCCTAGGAAAAACCATGAGCCTTAAGCGTATAACCCAATTTTTTAACCCAAGCTCAGTGGCCGTTATTGGCGCCTCTAACATATCAACTCGGGCTGGTTTTGTGGTTATGCGCAACTTACTTCAAGGTGGCTTTAAAGGGCCGATAATGCCTGTTACTCCAAGCCATAGCGCAGTACATGGCGTACTTGCTTACCCTTCTATTGCTGACTTACCAAAAGTACCTGACCTTGCTGTTATTTGTACTAACAAAAACACCTTAATTGATATTATTGAGCAGCTTGGAGAGCTTGGCTGTAAAACGGCTATTGTTATTGCCGATGGGCTATCTGGGGAGCAAAAAAGCGCGCTTAAAGCATGCGCTCAAGCCAAGCAAGTTACTTTACTTGGACCCAATTGCTTAGGCTTGCTGATCCCTCATATTGGGTTAAATGCGAGCTTTTCACATACCGTGGCAAGCCCAGGTAAAATAGCATTTGTATCGCAATCAGCAGCAGTATGCTCAACCATTTTAGATTGGGCTAAAAACAAAGAAATTGGCTTTTCATATTTTGTATCAGTAGGCGATTGCCTTGATATAAACTTTAATGAACTACTCGACTTTTTAGGTCGTGATGCTAAAACCAAAGCTATTTTACTCTACATAGATAACATTGAAGATATTCGTGGCTTTATATCAGCAGCAAGAGCCGCAGCCTTTAGTAAACCTGTAATTGCGATTAAAACAGGTAAAACAACTGCGGGCGCACTTGCAGCCGAAATTCACACCGGCGGAAAGCAAAGCTCTGACGCTGTTTACGATGCGTTATTTCAACGAGCGGGTATGCTGCGTGTAAATGATTTACGAGAGCTATTTGCAGCGACACAAACACTCGCCATGCATCCAAAATTATTAAAAGTAGAACAACTGACAATTTTAACTAATGGTGGCGGCCCGGGTGTTATGGCTGTTGATGAGCTTATTCAAAGCTCCGGTAAATTAGCAGAGCTAAGCATTGAAACCCGAAATGCGCTAAATAAAGTCATTCCACAATCAGAAACCACCTCAAACCCTGTGGATATTTTTGGCGACTCAGCACCTGCGCGTTATAAGCAAGCATTAGAAATTTTACTGCACGCAAAAGAAGTTAAAAACTTACTGATTATCCATACTCCCTCAGCGCTTGCACCCAGCGAAGACTACGCCAACATTATTGTAGAAACCTTACAAACATTACCCAAAATGGCGCGCCCTTACGTTATAACTAACTTTATGGGTGAAGACGCATCTTACGCTGCCAGAAAAGTGTGCTCAAACAACGCAATACCCACTTATCGTACGCCCGAAGGGGCTGTTGGCGCATTTATGCACTTGGTAACGTATCGTCGTAACCAAAAGCATTTAACGCAAACACCTGAGTCGAACACTGATGACGCTAAAATAAATAAGGTGGCAGCTAGAACTCTTATTAATGAGTTTTTAGATGATGGACAAAGCTACTTACCTACTCATCAGGCAAGCCAAGTATTAAACCACTATGGTATTAAATGCATTCAAACTGAAGTGGCTTACACCCCAACAGAAGCCAAAGAGCAAGCCATTGAGCTTGGTTTTCCAGTCGCGCTGAAACTTATTAGCCCAAGTATTGCTTCGAAGTCTGAAGTAGGTGGTGTGGTACTTAACTTAAACGACGCCAACGAGGTTGAACAAACTGCTTTTGCGATGCTTATCCGTATTAAAAACACTTATCCGGATGCTGTTATTGAAGGGTTTTCATTACAAAAAATGGCGCCGCGAGCAGGCGCTAATGAGCTGCGAATTGCTATTAAAACCGAGCCTAATTTTGGCCCAGTTATATTATTAGGTGAAGCAGGCACTGGCCTTGAATATGCACAAGCCGCCGTTGCTCTACCTCCACTGAATATGAACTTGGCAAAGTATTTAATTGCTGCAGCGCACGACAAAGGCGTATTAAAGGAGCGCATACTCCCCGAAAAAGTTGATAAGTATCGTTTATGTGCACTGCTAACGCGT
This sequence comes from Pseudoalteromonas sp. Z1A2, assembly GCF_011378755.1. Classification (NCBI taxonomy): domain Bacteria; kingdom Pseudomonadati; phylum Pseudomonadota; class Gammaproteobacteria; order Alteromonadales; family Pseudoalteromonadaceae; genus Pseudoalteromonas; species Pseudoalteromonas sp. Z1A2. Next base: position 31,431 of record NZ_WTKX01000016.1, read on the forward strand.
ATTTCTCAGTTAGTTATTGATCAACCCGATATAAGCTCAATGGAACTAAATCCTATACTTGCCAGCAATGGACAGTTTTTAGTGCTCGATGCCACTATGACACTTAACCGCTATCAAGCTCAGAGCAATCGTAAGCGCTTATCTATTCGTCCCTACCCTATTGAACTTGTTGAAGTGGTAACACTTAAAAACGGCACCCAAGCTACGCTCAGACCGATAAAACCGGAAGATGAACAAGCTCATAAAGTATTTGACGAGTCACTTAACAAAGAAGACAGATATAAACGCTTTTTTGGCGAGCTTCCACAGTTTAACCACGATCAACTCGCTAAAATGACCCAAATTGATTACGACCGTGAAATGGCGTTTATTGTGTGCCAACGCTTTGAAGGTAAAACCCGTACACTGGGTGTGTCTCGCGTCATTATGGACCCCGATAACCTACATGCTGAGTTTGCTATTGTAGTACGCTCAGACTGCCAAGGCTTAGGGCTTGGTCGTATACTAATGAGCGCTGCAATTAATCACTGCAAACGCCAAGGTGTAGAGTCGATTGAAGGCATAACCTTACCAGAGAATACAGGGATGATTGAACTTGCCCGTAAGCTAGGTTTTAAAATTAGTCGCGACTTTGAAGAAGGCAGTATTAACATGGTACTTAAACTTAAATAATGAATGAACCGCAAACGTTACGCCAAAAAATGGCTTGCCTGTTTGAAGGTACAGGTCAATATCAACGCTCAGGGCATATTCTTGATATTGCGCTCATTAGCATAATAATGATTAACGTTGTAGCCATTGTTATTGAGTCAATCCCAAGTGTGGCAGAGCAGTATTACTACGAATTCTTAGTTTTAGAAATTGTATCGGTCGCTATTTTTGCTATTGAATACTTAGCCAGGCTTTGGACCTGTGTAGATAAAACACAATATGAAGCAATGGAAGGCTCAAACAGTAAACGCAGATTAAAGTATTTTTTATCACCACTTGCGTTAATCGACTTAATAGCGATTTTGCCAAGTTTAATGATGTTTTTATTTCCTCTCGATTTACGTTTTTTACGCATACTCAGATTATTAAGAGTATTTAAACTCACTCGCTACTCACGCGCCATGCAACTACTTTTAAAAGCCTTTAACGATGAAGGTAGTTCATTAATGGCTGCTTTTTTTATAATGGCCGTTGTGCTTATTTTAGCTTCATGCGGAATTTATTTAATTGAGCACGATATACAACCCGATAAATTTGGCTCTATTCCTGCGGCTATGTGGTGGGCAATGGCAACACTAACGACCGTTGGTTATGGCGATGTAGTACCTATAACGCCATTGGGTAAGTTTTTCGGTGGCGTTATCACACTACTGAGCATGGGTATGGTCGCTATTCCTACCGGATTACTGGCGTCTAGTTTTTCAGAACAGATACGTAAACGGCGTCAGTTTTTTGAAGACGCAGTGCACGAGTCAATTCAAGATGGTACACTTAATGATACCCAACAAGTACACCTAGAAGAGCTACGCCATAAGTTAGGCTTGAGTAAACTAGAAGCTAATAAGGCCATTAAAACGCAGTTAAATGAGCATAACAGCCATTTGTTTTGCAGACACTGCGGTAAAAGGCCTTAAACAAGTACTGCTATGATTAATTAAATATATCACTCCAATCGCGATTAATAAGCGCGAGTACTTCGGTATTAGGTACCGGTTTACTAAATAAATACCCTTGGAAATGCTTGCACCCTCTCGCCTTTAAAAAAGCAAGTTGGTGCGAGCTTTCTACGCCCTCAGCGACACACTCTTTGCCTAAACTATCTGCAAGCGCGAGTGTTGATTGGATAATGGCCTCATCATCAGAGTCTATGCCTATGTCTTGTACAAAGCTTCTATCTATTTTAAGTACATCAATAGGGAAACGCTTTAAATAAGTAAGTGATGCGTAACCTGTACCAAAATCATCCATGTACAATCTACAACCCAACTTTTTAAGTTGTTCCATGCTGTGCAGCGCTTCTTTTGAATCACGCATTAATATTGATTCGGTTATTTCAAAAACAATTGCCTCAGATGATACACCTGAATTATTTAACGCTTTTTTAATTTCAGGTACGAGTTCTTTAAACTCAAAATCTAGTGCTGATAAGTTAATAGATAAATACAGGTTAGGTGAGGCTTTTCGCCACTCTTTTAACTCCAATAAAGCGCGCGCAAAGGTCTGCAGCATAATTTTTGTAATTAAGCCTATCCCCTCTGCAGCCAGCGAAAACTCTTGAGTTTGTACTAGTTTATTTTCGGGCCAACGCAGCAGCACTTCAAAGCCTTCTGTTTTTTGGCTCTTAGCATTAATAATAGGCTGATAGTAATTACAAAACTCTTCTTCTCGATACGCTCTAGTAAGCTGAGATTCAAGATGCAGCGCTCTTTGAACATGCTGGTTCATCTCTTGCTTATAAAACTGGTAGCGCCCTTCTAAAGAGTCTTTTGCATGATATAACGCTATGCTCGCAGCTTTTAAAAGTGCGGGGCCTTGCTCTGCGTCATCTGGCGATATCGACACACCAATACTTAAATTAACGTTTACAACTTGGCCATTAATCGCAATATTTTGATTCACGCAATCCATCAATTTAGTACATATTATAAGTACTTGCTCTATCTGATGAATATCTTCTACTAACACGACAAACTCATCGCCACCAAATCGCGCAACACTATCCGATGGTCGCAAAGAGCACTTTAAGCGCTCAGCAACTTCTTTAATTAGCTCATCAGCCGCTTCGTGCCCTAATGAGTCATTAAAGTATTTAAAACGTTTAATATTGATATGTAACAAAGCCACTTTGCATCCATGCAGTTTTGCTTGTTCAAGGGCGTGTTCAACGCGGTCATTAAATAATGTACGATTTGGCAGCCCAGTTAAGGCATCGTAGTTGGCCAATAGGTGCAGCTCGTTTTCAGCTGATTTTTGTGCGTTTATATCGGTTAAAATAATGACATAACTATTAAGGCGCTGCTCGTTATCGGCCACTGCACTTATTTTCACAAGTACATGACGCGATTCACCATTAGCTAAAACCACACTGTCTTCGCACGAAAAATGCTCCCCAACAGATAGCTTTTGCATAATGCGTAAATAATCAAAACGATTGCTGCGCGATATACCTAAATTTAAAGTCCGGCTAGATAGCGACTCAGCGGAGAAGTTAAAGGCGGTTTGCAGTGATTTATTAGAAGCCCGAATATTTAAGTTTTTATCGAGTATAAACACCCAATCACGTGTTTGCTCAAATGCTGCCGTAAATAGTAAAGCATGCTCTTCAAACACCATCTCACGGGTCATATTTGTATAAGTACCCGCTACTTTTTGTGGAGTTTTATCATCCCACTCAACTACTTTTCCAAAGTCCTTATACCAGCGCCAATAGCCTTTTGCATGGCGCAGGCGGTAGGTACAATTAAAGTAGCCTTTATCGGTAGATAAAAATTCAAGCCACTCTAAGCGAAATAGCTGTTTGTCCTGCGGATGAATTTTAGATAAATATTCATCAAGGCTTACGGTTTCATTTTCGTAGCTTAACTCACTCGCTAAGCGGGGTTGGTAAATGCTTGGGTTGCTCGACTCCCAATCCCAGACACCCGATTCGCTGCCTTCAAGTGCTAATTTTAAACGCGCTTCGCTTTCTTTACTTTCTTTATTTGCTGCCAATAAAATACGCTGAATTTTATTACGGCGCATAACCCACATAGCAACAAAACCAATAAACAGCATGGCGTAAAGCACCATAAAATAAGGTGCACGCCAAAGCGGATACTTTACTTTTATTTTTAAAATAGCGGGCGAGGTATATTCGCCAGTCAGGGGGTCTTTAGCCCAAACTTTTAATTGGTAATTACCTGGATTCAATTTTGGAAACAATACGCGGTTGTTATTTCGAGTATAACTTTTTTGTCCGTTATCGAGTTGATACTCATAAATGATGCGTTCTTGATTACTAAATGCCATGGCCGAAAATGCCACTTCAAGCCCAATATCATCATGGTTTAACACAACCTCGTTGAGAGGCTGTTTTAAATCAAGCGATAGATCTCGTGACATTAAATCAACTCGCGTAATATTTACGTGATCAATAAGTGATTGGTAATTTTGGTTTTCCATTGGGTGAAAATAAGTAAAACCTTTTAAGCTACCATACGCAATATGGCCATCTTTGAGCTGTGCCATGGCGTTACTATTAAACTCAGCAGAGAGTAGCCCTTCTGACGTAGAAAATTGTTGAAAATGAAGTGTTTCTGGGTTTAATCGCCAAATGCCTTTATGGCTACTCATCCAGATCATGCCATCATCATCTAGCACCATATCGTAAAGCAATGTGCCTAATTTATTCTTCTCTAAATCGATTGTATGTACTAATTGATAAGTAGATGCGTCAAGGCCTATCAAGCCAAAATTAGAAAGTGATATCCACAATATATTGTTGTTATCAATTAAATAAGAAAGCACGCTAATGGCTACGTTTTCGTGCTGCTTTGGCACTTTGTAAATCATTTTAAGTGCTAAATCACTTGGGTTTACTTGATATAAAATTCCAGCATTAAAAAATAGTGGCGAATCTGGTTTATTGCTCAGCGCAGGTAAAAAGCCATGAGCTAAAAAGGGTTCAAACTGGTCAAACTGGCCACCCAGACGCGTTATTACTTGAGAATCTATATTGTATATAAATACCCCATGATCTGAGTGCACAAAGTATAGATCGCCATTTGGCATGAGTGTAACGCCATGCACTCTACCAGTAATCAGCTCTTGATCAGCAGGGTTATGCACTTTTGGTTCGCTAACTTGATGCGTTACAGGGTCAAAAATAAATAAACCACGGTTTGTATAAAGCCATAAATTATCTTTATAGGGCGTTATTTCATATACGGTAAACTCAGTGGTGAGTAAGTCGACTTTGTAGTCTTTTAAATAAGCTTTACCAATATTTGTTTTTAAATCAACCTCGGTAATACCGTTATGCGTTGCAAGCCAAAGCTTGTCTTTATATTCGGTAATCCCCCAGATAGAGTGATGTGATAAACCATCCCCCCCGAGCAAAGTGCCATCGACATTATTAAAATGATAGCTGTCGTGAGATAAGTAAAACGCTCCATCAGTCTTAGTCGCAACCCATGTACCACCCGATTTATCTTTAGCCATATCAATAATACTGGTATCGGCAAGTGTGTACTTACTTTTGGCTATTCGAGTATTTTTAATCAGCTCTTTTGTGTTTAAATCAAATTTAAACAAGCCTTTGTCGGTAGCTAAATCTATTGTTCCGTGTTCGTTTACTATGCTCCAAACATTTAAGTCACTTAGTAATACCTTACTTTTAAAAGGTAAATCTGGGCGTTCAAACATTTTTGATAAGTTACTAATATCAACTTCGTATAAGCCTTGTACCGCCCCTACTAACAACTGTTTATTTTCACCTAATGCGAAAGACTTCACATTATTTTGGTAAATATGCTCAGCTTCACCTTTTAAATGCTGTAGAGGTCTAACTTGCTCGGTGGCAATATCAAATACGTATGCACCATGGCTTGTACCTATAAATATATAACCATTGTAGGCAAACAGCTTTCTCACAAGGGTATTTTTATATTTAGCCGGAAGCTCAAAAATAGTTGTTATTTTTCCGGTTGCGATATCAAGCTTTGCAAAATCGCGGCCTCGCCCAATCCAAAGTGTTTTTTTATCAACGGCCACCATACTAAAAACAGACTGATTGATAATTTCTTCTTCACTGGTCGGTTTTTCTAGAAATTGCTGATATGAATCTGTTACGGGGTCGTATCTAAACAGGCCTGCAAGTAAAGAGGCTATCCAAATGTGCCCTTGAGGGTCTTGGTAAATACGATCGATGATCGCCTCTTCTAACTCACCATTAGGGCCGTTTATTGGAATAACTTGATAGCCATCATAACGATTAAGCCCGGCCTCTGTCGAAAGCCAAAGGTAACCGTTAGTGTCTATAAGCATTGTATTAACGTAGCTTTGTGATAAGCCTTCGCTAGGAGATAAACGTTTTACTTGTGCCCCTACTTGGCAACTTAGAATAGTTATTAAAACTACAAAGCAACTAATGATCCCATTAACGTATTTACTCATGCTTATTCCATATTATTATTTATTATTATGGGTACTCTAGAGCGACTATATTTCGATGTTTGTAAGTATCAAAAAGTACTTGTAAAGCAAGAGTATATGTTAACACCTGGTTAAAACCAATAGCACAATATAAATCAGCTACGTTTTCATATGCGAAGGTCTTTATCTCTCTATTTTGCGACTTTAAGAGTGTTGAAAGCAATTGTTTTGCAATCCCTTTACCGCGATGTTCCAGCGCAACAAACATGGTAGATAAAAATAAAAACTCTGTTTTATCTTGTAACCTACATGCTGCCACTATTTCATTATTATAGTAAGTAACCCATACCTTATCTTGTTTATTAGCACGCCCTCTTACGCTGTGCTTTTTGTAGAATTTATTCACAAGTGGGGCTTTTAGTTCATTTAACACTTCAACTTTATACATTTTTATATCGATATTTAGCTAAGCATTAGCGCTAAATACTGTTCAAATTTTTGTTTCAAAACCATTTGCTCTGCCACTGGGCGGCTGTGGATTGTGTTGTAAACTTGCTCTCTCGTTTTTTTATTACGCTTAATTTGATACGCCCAAAAAGACGCTTCATAATCTAACTGAATTTGATATTTTTCTTCACGTGGTAATAGGCATAAATTAAAACTCACAATACTTCCTCATTCGCTTTTAAGATTATTTGATTCCCCCTCTAAACTGGGCAAGAGGTAATCTCCTTGTTATTATACGCGTCTTATTTTATTTATTTCTGTAGTAATTGGAACTGATAATGAATAGACATTTTAGTATCTTGTTATTATTGGTAAATTTATTTTTTAGTGCCTCTTGTTTTAGTCATCAATACAACCTCACTTTTAATCGTCCGCAAAGTACACCTCAAGCTGATTATGCCTTAGAGCTATTAAAGTTAGCATACGCAGATATCGGTTTTAAAATACATATAATCGATTTTAGTCACCAAAATGCTTTGCTCGCTGCAAATAATGGCGTACTTGATGGGCAGTTAGGAAGAGATGCAAGCATTGAAGAAAATTACGAAAACTTAATTAGAGTCGATTATGAGCTATTTAAGTTTGACTTAGTATTATATAAAAACTGTTTACCTAACAGTTTAGAGCAGCTCGATAGCGTCGCAATTGTTGATGGCTACCCTGTGCAAGAACATTATTTAGCAAGCACACAGTTTGCAGGGAATATTATTAAAGTTAAAAGCATGAATACCCAACTTAATTTGCTTGCTCAGAAAAAAGTACAGGGAGCTTTAATGATTAACTTTATAATGCAAAATAATGAGCTCCCGTCACCTCAAGGCTGTTTTGTAAAAGAAGTATTGAGTACTCATCCGCTTTATCATTATTTAAATAAACGTAATGAAAACTTAGTAGAAAAGCTTAAAGTGTCATTAATTAACCTAACTAACAATGGCACTGTGTACGCACTAAAAGCCAAATATGGATTGAGCTTTTAAAAGTCGAACCCTTGCTGCTGCGCCTGTGTGCTTGGCACTGCATTTTGCTGCTTTTTCTGAAGGTAGCGCTTGTAGCGCTGCTGGCACAAACTAAGTACCTTCTTTTTTTGGTCGTTCGATAAGGTATTCCACGAAAAGCGCTCATCCCGACTACGATAACACCCTTTGCAATACCCTCTGTTGTTAACTAAGCAAATACTTTTGCAAGGACTTGGAATATCAAATATTTCAATTTGTTGCATGCATAAGTACCGCCCAGTTGAAGAGGAGGTATTAGTATAGCGTTATTTTTGAGCAAAAAAAAAGCAGCAATTTAATTGCTGCTTAGTTTTTTTGAGCTGGGATTATTAATACTCACAGCTATTGGTATTTATCTCTGTTTTACGGTGAAATGGCTTAGCGTACATGGCCAGCACTAACGGTTTTAACTCTTCTGGTACACAGGCTAAACGCTGTTCAAACGTCGCTGTATCTGGAGAGTCTATTACCGCCTCTTTACAGCCACCAGCAATGTAATTACCTGGGTGCAAATAAAACGAATCTACAATTTGCCTATCAATTGTTTTAGCAAGCTCTTCAGCACTATCACATTTAGATTCGATTGGCTGTCCAAATGCTAAATGCACATGCCCTTTAGCTGAACTAAAACCTTCAACAATACTGGCAATATCTTCACCCGCTGACTTAATATATTCACCATGATGCTGTTTATGATAAAGCTCTTTAGCCTTAGCAATTGCACACGGTTCATATTGATAAGAAATAGAAACAGGCACTATTTTTAACTCTTTAATATAATCGCCAAATTCTTTCTTTTGTTTACGTCCATTTAATTGCAACATTTTTAAAAGGGCTGGATCTGTTTGATCAAAACCGTCTTTTGCACGCCCTTCTTTTTGTGCAATCCAAATAGAATTTCCACCGATTAAAGAGTCATAGATATATGACGATAACTGGGTTAATGCTTTTAACATTTCTTTTGGTGCTTTAGCAGAGCGCTTAACAATGAAGCTTTTATTTAAACGCATAAGCTCAGTAATGTAAGGTATTTGCAATAAATTATCACCAATAGCAATACGCACTGTTTTCATTTTATGCTGATATAAACCCCAATTAACTAATGCAGGATCAAGCACTATGTCTCTGTGGTTTGAAATAAATAAATAAGCCTGATTAGCGTCTAACTGATCTAGCCCAGAAAAGGTAACTTTTGATGTGGTGCGCTTCACTAGTTTATCTAAGTATTGCGCCACTTCATTTTGCACATCTTCAACGGTGCTTACTTTACCCCATTTTTTGCGTAACTGACTTCTTACTATTGGACGTGCAATAAAAGGCACTGCCGATAAAAAGCGCGGTAAATTATACTTTGCTATTACATCAATAAACGCATCATCGTTAATCAAACGAGTAAGCGACGCCGCAACTTCGTCGTCGTTGTATGGGCGTATATCTGCGTATTTATCTTCTAATTCACTCATTACTACATCTACAATGTTAAAAAACGGCACGCTAAAGGGCACCGTTTATTTCTATATCCGATTATAACTCAGCCAATCTAAAATGCGAAATAACCAAAAAAACGATTTTTTATTTTAGCAACTTGCTTTAAAGCCGAGTTTAATTACCTTCTATGACCATAGGCTTGCTTATAAGTGCAAAAAAACTGATCAGTCTAGCAAAATACCATGTTCTCAATCTGCTAGTGGGCAGACCACTACTACATAGCCCTCTAATCATTTGGTAGTAATACCATTAACAAAGCCTTTCTTTCGTAGTACCTTAAGCCCATATTTTAGACTTTTGATGGATCGTAAGCCTCTTTTTTACGATTTTAACTCTTTCAGATCCACTTATTTTAGGGCTCATAATGAACATTACTATTCTTGATAACGCAACGTTAGCTAAAACATCTCTTTCGTGTATAGAACAACTTGGTAAATTAACGACTTATGAACTTACCAGCCCAGAGCAAGTTATTGAGCATTGCCAAGGCGCTGATGTATTAATCACTAATAAAGCAGTTTTGAATCGCGATACAATTAGTCAGCTAACACAGCTGAAATTAATTTGCGTAAGTGCAACCGGTACTAATAATGTTGATTTAGAAGCCGCTAAAGAATTTGGTATTGCCGTAACTAATGTAGCTGGCTACTCAACCCCTTCAGTTGTTCAACATACATTTTCTTTAATTACTAACTTACTGGGTAACACCCACCGCTATCAGGCGGATTGCCAGCAAGGCGCATGGCAAAAAAGTGAAATGTTTTGCATACTCGATTACAGCTTTAACGACTTGCAAGGTAAAACATTTGCCATTATAGGCGGCGGTACGCTAGGCAAAGGCGTTGCTAAAGTGGCTGAGGCATTTGGCGCTAATGTTATTGTTGCAGAGCGTAAAGGGGTTAAATGTCGCGATGGTCGTACGCCTTTTGAAGACGTCATTAAAACAGCCGATATAATCAGCGTACACTGCCCGCTTACAGATGAAACACGTGATTTAATCGCACTTAATGAGCTTAAAATGATGAAGCCAAGCGCTATAATTATTAATACAGCACGTGGTGGTATTATTAACGAAGCCGACTTAGCAACAGCGCTTGAGCAAAACCTAATTGCTGGAGCGGGTGTTGATGTACTAACTAAAGAACCTGCTGAAGCTTCAAATCCACTTGCTAATTACACAGGCAATAACTTATTACTTACTCCACATATTGCATGGGCAAGTACTGAATCTATTGTGCGTTTAATTAATGAAGTAAGTTTAAATATTGCGGCATTTAGTAAGGGCGAATCACGCAACCGCTTGGTTTAGTCATTTTATTGTAGTAATCAAATAAGCTAAAAAATGGCTGTTTTTACTAATATATTTAATATTTTATTAGATAAAAGCAGCTTAACTCACTTAACAGACTGATTCATAACAACTTATCAATATGGTCTACTCTTTGCTTTAATACAGTTAATAACCAATTAAAAATCTTATTAAGGTAAATAAAAATGAAAAAATCACTTTTAGCAGCCGCTTTAATTGCTCCATTTTTAACAGGCTGTGTTATTGCCGTGTCAGATGGCGAAGCTGAGACTCATTGGGCAGGGAAAAACTCATCAAGCTGGCAAGCACAGCATAAAAATAATCGTGAAGTTATATCGGAGCTAAAAATGGATAGCAGCTATCAGTCTGTTTTAACGCAATTAAAAACGCCTAATTTCACTGAGCTATTAAAAAAAGATGATGATGTATACCAAGTACTTTTTTATGTAACGCATAGCAAGCATTCAGATTCAAAAACAACAAAAGATGAATGTACGCCACTTGTATTTAAAAATGATAAGTTAGTGGGCATTGGTGACACCGCTTTAGGTATGATCACGCAGTAACCAATAAAAAATGTTTGATACAAAAACGCCAATATATGAATATTGGCGTTTTTTGTATATTAAGTTTTTAGCGTGCGACTATTCTATCTCGCCCTGCATCTTTAGCGGCATATAAGCCTAAATCGGCCTCTTCTAACAATGCTTGCTCAGCATACACTTTACCACTTTGTGTAGTGGCAATACCTATACTTATAGTGATGTGGTCTGCATTTAATGAAGCTTTATGTTCTATATTCAAAGCATTTACAGCATTGCGTAATTTATTAGCAAACTCCATTGCCTCATGCTTATCAATTCCTGGTAGCACAGCAGCAAATTCTTCTCCGCCATAACGAGCAATAAAGTCACTGCCACGTTCACATTGAGCTGCAAGTGCTTGCGCAACATTCTTTAAACACTCATCGCCAGCACGGTGTCCGTAGCAATCGTTGTAACGTTTAAAGTGGTCTATATCCATAAGTAACACCGATAGCGGTGTTCCACTTCGCTTGCTGCGGCGCCATTCTCGAGATAAGTTTTCATCAAGGTAGCGTCTATTTGGTATTTCAGTTAAGCCATCTATCGAAGCTAGCATTTCTAGCAAATCATTTTTTTGCTTTATGAGGAGTTGGTTGCGCACTCTAACGCGAACAATAGAAGGACTAAATGGCTTGGTTATGTAGTCCATTGCACCGAGCTCTAAGCCCTTTGCTTCATCATCATGGCTACGATTGGCTGATATAAATATAATAGGAATAGACTGAGTTATTGGGTTTTCTTTAAGCTCCACAAGTACTTGATAGCCGTCAATTCCAGGCATAATTACATCAAGGATTATTAAATCAACTTGCGCTGTTTTTACAAAGGTCAGTGCTTTTTCGCCACTTTCAACTAAGAACACGTCGTGTTCTGCTTTAAGTGTTTTTTCAAGTACTAATCTATTGATTGGATCATCATCCACAATAAGTACTTTAGCTCTTTTCGACATCCCTAACCCCTAGCCCTTTTATAAAAACAATTACCTGTTCTAGCTGTATGATAAGCTCTTGTAGTGTAATCTCAATAGGCTTATTAGTTGTTTTAAGCGTTCTTTCACACAATAAAGCACAATGTGATAATCGTCTAAAACCTAAATTACCTGCTACACCCTTGATACTATGCACTAAACGTACCAAATCATCCTTATTGGTTGTTTCTTCTAGTTGCGATAGCTGGGTTTCACACAAGCTAGCAAACTTATCAATCATCGTATTAAGTAGCTTTTCATCCATACTAAACTGCGTTAAAGCAAATGATTTTTCAAAAAAGCTTGGTTTAACTAAGTTTAAATCAGCAATTGCATCAATAAGTACTTTAGCAACAACCGGTTTAGTTAAATGTTTATTCATGCCGCACTTTAAAGAACGCTCTACATCAGCAGGCTCGCAATGAGCCGTTAAAGCAAAAATAGGCAGTTGCTTTGCGTCAAACTGTTGACGAATCAAAGCGGTTGCTTGACAGCCATCGATTTTCGGCATTTGCACATCCATCAATATTAAGTCAGGCTTTAAAACTTGCAATAATTCCATACCAATTGATGCGCTCAAAGCCGTGACAACATTTACGTTTGCTTGGCGCAGGACACTGCTAATTATTTCTAAGTTAAGCTGATTATCATCAATTGCTAATACAAGTAGACCCGATATATCAGCTTTACTTTCAGTTGCACTGTGAACTGCGGCACTTGTATTAACTATAGGCTTTTGCTGAGAGTTCAAACTAAATAGCCTTTGCCCTAATGCCGATGCTTTAACGTGATGCGCAGCTAAGTGCTCGCTTGTCGGTAAATTAAGTGTGTGCTGATGATTAATAATAATTACCGATGTTTCTTTAGCTGATAACGAATCATTAATCGCTTCAACATTTAAAAGTGCAGGTAAGTCAGCTGCATCAATTATTATTTTTTGAGTATTAGAGAGCTTAATTGGGTATTTTAGTACCTCATCTAAATTAATATTAGCAAGTTCGTTATATGCATTTGTCACCTGCTTAAGCTCTTTACTTTGATCAGATAAAATAGCCAATGTATTAGTCGGTAACACTGTGTTTTTAGTGGTATCAACTAAAAAACTAATACTGAAATAAAATTCGCTGCCGTGGCCTTTTTTACTCTTTAAAGCAATCTCCCCACCCATTAACGATACTGCATGTTTAACAATAGCTAAACCTAGCCCAACCCCTTGGTGTATGCGGGTTGAAGATTCATCACCTTGAGTAAAAGCATCGAATAAGCGACTTTGATCAGCTTCATCTATACCCATGCCAGTATCGATTACTTTAAAGCAAATATGCTGTTGCTCTAGGCTATCGCTTTCAATAAGTTCCATTTTTAAAGTAATGGAACCTGTTTTTGTAAACTTAACGGCATTAGTTAATAAGTTACCTAATATTTGCTGCAAACGTATACTGTCGCATATCAAATCAGGTGCTATTCGCGGGTCAATATCAATAAAAAACTCAATACCTTTTCCTTCGCACAATGGAGCCGTTAAGCTTTCACAAATATCCACCAGCTCAACCATGCTAAAAGATGCTTGTTTTAAATCGGTTTGCGAACCTTCAATACGCGCAAAATCAAGCATTCTATTAAGCATTAATAACAAGCTTTGTGCTGCATGCTTAGCTTGATCCGTTTGTTGTAATTGCTTTTGCGTTAAGCCTTGCTCAATTAACATATCAAGCAACCCTAAAACAGCGTTCAAAGGGGTGCGTATTTCATGACTTAAATTGGCTATAAAGCGGCTTTTAGCTAGGGTTGCTCGTTCGGCATCTAGTTTTGATTTAGTTAAGGCACTCACATCCTGAATGTGTATAACATAATAAGCTGGATCGCGGTTTTCATCCCAGACAAGCGATACACTTAGTTGCAACCAGCTTGTTAAGCGCCCTTGAGCAAGCGTTAAATGATATACGCGTTTTTTGTCATCTAGCAATTGCGCTAAAGTGCTTTTTATTTGCTGCCATTGGGAGTCATCAAATAATGCTTTCAACTGCTCCCCAACTAGTACTGGCTGATCAGAAAACTGCTTTCTTGCTGCTTTATTAACTTGTAATATTGTGTGCTCAAGCGAGAGTAAAACCACGCAGTTAGCCGCAAATTCAATTGCACTTCTAAATTTAGATTCAGATGATTTTAAGGCCAATAATGTTTGTTGCTGCTCGGTAATATCGCGGCCAATACCCATGGTTCCTAACAGGTGTTGGTGCTCGTTATAAAAAGGAGCAATAGTAAGTTGATACGATTTTGTATCAGTTTCTATTCGCTGTTCAACACTATTTCTGTTTTGTAATACTTGTTTTTCAAGCGCATTTATTTGCTGATCATTGTCACCTAAATCATCTACATATTTACCAACTAATGCAGTTTGATCTTTACCGATATACGCCTCAAATGCTTTATTGCATCCTAAGAATGAACCATCAATGTTTTTAAAGTAAATAAGATCTGGCACACTGTTTAGCATAGTGTTGAGTAAAGCTAAGTGGCGCTCTTTGGCTTCGTAACTGCGGCTTAGTTTTTCTGATTGCAGCTGAACTTGGTCGTCCAGAGCTTTATTTGCACTTTGTAATGAATCAACTAACTGTTTGTTTTTAGTAAATACACGCTTCACTTTAGAAAACCAAGGTTGCCAGCTCAGTGGTACTTTGTAATTTAGCTGCTCATCTTGTTGTGTACCGTTACTCTCAAGGTATGACATTAAGTGAGTCATCGGCTTTATAAAAATGCGCTGACTTAACCAAAAAAACACGCCAAACATAATACTTAAAAATAGCGTTAAAAAAGTAAACTCTAGTAATATCTCATACTTAATTGAGCTTATTAATTGGGGTTTGTGCTCGTAAAATGCTGCGTGAATAGGTAACGCATCCATAGGCTGCATAAAGTAATTACTATCACTAGTTAATACTGTTTTTTGACTCTGATGATTGGCCAAGTCTGGCCAATAATTTTTTAACGCAGTCGCTTGCTCTATTATCTGTTTAGAGCTGGCGATAATTTGATGCGATTGGTTCATAAAAACGTATTCACCACTGTTCGGTGACACCTTTTTTAACCATCCAGAAATTGCTTGAACATCATAAATTAAAATAATGTAATCGGCTGAGCCTGTGCTTCGTTGTCGACCAATAGCAAAATACGAATTGTCATTCACTTTAACAATAGGACTTGAAGTAAGTTTGTTTTGCGCAAATTTTGGCTTAAATTTTCCATTTAAAATTTCAGTAAGCATAAAACTTTGGCTTTTGTTGTGCCTGCTTACATAAGCAAAACCATTATCATCAACATACGCTACAGCAGATAACGACTGCATTAATGCAAGCGTTGTATTAAACGAAGGCCCTAATGTAATAGCCTGCTGCCACTGCATTAATGCCTTAGCAGATAACGCAAACTCACCTTTACCTACAATTTCCGTACTTTGATCAATAAAATGACGATAATAGTAACCATCATATTGATTTATGCCTTCGAGCAAATCTTGGTTTATTTTGGGATAAGTCGCTTGCTCGTATAAGTTAAACATGGTGGTAAGTAGATTACTCACCGAGTCCATCCCGTGAGTAACCTGTGCTGAAACATTTGTAAAGTCAGCTTGGCGTTTTTCAACCGTCCGCTCAAGCTTTATATTATATAAGTGCAAGCACAGTAAAAAAGCGACAATCAATGGCACTAACAGCGCAATAAATAATGAACGATAGTAATGCTTCAGAGGTAAAAAATTCAATGTACTGCCTGCCATTTGGCTCGAAAATCAATCGATAGACTATCGAGCCAATTTGTTAAGCGCAAGTTATAAATTTTCTTCTGCAAATGACGCTAAGCGACTACGCACAACACCGTTGAGGTTTATTGTTGCGCTGCCTTCAAAGTTTTTAAAGCGCTCTACTATGTACGTTAAGCCCGATGTTACTGGCGTTAAATAGTTACTATCTATTTGCGCCAAGTTACCTGTACAAATTAATTTAGTACCTTCGCCGCAGCGAGTAATAATCGTTTTAAGTTGAGATGCCGTTAAATTTTGGCTCTCATCTAAAATCACCCCCGAATTGATATAATACTATCATACCCTCAATAAACTTGAACAAAAAAGTTTTTACACACATACTCTAGCTAAGAATCAAAGGTGAACGAAAATGATACTTCGAAATACAACAAAAACTAAAATAATTAAAACATCAGTCAACTTTGGAAAAGGAATGTCTTTTCACCTCGATAAATCAGGGCAACCTATTAAGACTGAAAAAGGCATCAGAACTCACTCATATAGGCACGATAAAATAGAACCTAATTTTCCAGTGCTATATCACCCGACTCGCTTCACCGAATGCCAAGAAATGAACTTATTTTTAATGCACCGCTTTGAAGGTCATTTCAGTCTCAAAAAGAATCAAATAGACAATGAGGCTTTTAGTGACGCTTATCATGCCAGCCAACCGGGAAAGCCATTAGATGTTAAGTCTGTTCGCAGTATAGCTAAGCACTTAAAAGCTTTCTTAGATTGGTTGGATAAAGATGATGCATCCTATTTTGAAGTAATAGCTGCACCACTTTCAAAACAATCTGTAGATGATGATATTTCTAGGTTACCTGTGTGGAGATATCACAAACATTTATGTGAAAGAGTCGAAACCAAAGATAAGTCTAAACGCATAAGCTTTAACAGCGCTCAAGAACGAATTAGAGCTGTTAAAGCATTCTATATATGGAGCCATAAGCGCGGAGCTATAGATAGCCTCCCCTTCTCACTTGAATACAAACAGGTACGTATTAAATCGAAAGCTAAATCAGGTGTCAGTTCGTTGTTTCAATTACCTACCAGCAACAATCGTTCTGGGGGCTTATGGAAATGGGTCAGTAATTTGAGCATTCCAAATACATTGAAACAAAAAGAAGACTCACCAGACAAAGGTCTACAACCATATTCTCCAAAAGAACTTAAACAGTTACTGGAGACGAATACAGCTCAAAAAGAGACTTATAAACTTTATTTGCAGTGTGCCTTGTTAGGTGGACTTCGATCTTTTGAAATTTCGGCCATCGACCAGAAAGACCTCTTTAACCCTGATGAAAAAGAAAACGAGAAACGTATTCCAAAATTGAACATTGTACGAAAAGGACATAAGCCAGTGAGATTAACAATAGCGCGAGTTCTAATGAAGCTTTTGTACAATCACACTTTGACAATTCAAAATATGAAGCGACGTACCAAACATGAGACTAATCATGGTATGGACAATAGCGAACATCCGCTTCCTTTGTTTATGAATAGTTCAGGATCGCGGATAAGCGAAGATACACCGGGGAATACTATTTCCATAGTTAGAAAAGAACAAAGGAAGCAGGGATTAGAAATACTATTACGCACATTCCATGACTTACGCGCTACCTTTGCTACTTATGTCGCTAAATACCTAATTGACAAAGGTGAATCAGAAAGTTCCATCCGACAAACACTAATGACTTTGATGAGTCACGAAAGCTTTAAAACAACCAAACGTTACATCGACTTTGCCAAAAGTGTATCAGTGGATGCATACGGAGCGATGTCAGAGTGGGTAAAAGATATCTACGGTGATGTTAACGAATTGCTTATGCGTGAGGCTGAAGATGCTACAGCAAGTTAAAACGCGGAAGTCCAATCGTATTCCTGCTAGATTTAAACCTCATTCAATTGTTCTAGCCGAACAGTTAGACGTTTTATTTAACAGGGCATATGACAAAGAAAGCAATATTAGCACAGGTGACGACACTGCTATTTCAATGAGTCGCTTGCGGAATGCTTGTGTCAGTTTACAGCACATTCTTCCTCTAGCCCTTAATAAGGTTAGTGCAGATACTGCGACATCAATTCAAACTTCGGGATTAAATGCTCTATCAGACTTTGAAATTTGGCAAGAACTGGAATACTTTTGCATTAATGAAATAAATGATGTCAAGCTACCTAGTTATGCTACTCGTATAGAAGAAGCTTTAGAAAACATAGCTAAGTTTCATTTTTATGATAACGCTATCAACGCTCCTTTTAGGCTAGTAAATGGGGCTACTTCAATCGACATAACTAAATTATTCGAACTTGAATTCCATCAAGTAAAAGAGACTCGTAAATTACTAAAAAAATATCTGGACTATCTCGTCCTTCCAGAATTAAGCCTCAAAGATTCTTCTATTAGAGACAACATCCTCAAAACTGCGACTGCTATTATAAATATTTGTCTACATGATACTTTTAAGAATACTGAACGCGTCAAACTGCCATTATTGGCAACATTAAAGGATAGGGAATTCGTTTCATCATTTATATGCAATCACAACTTCCGTACTTTTTTAAAATTTATACTACCCGATGTGTGGGGTAAAGCTAGAGTCAATCAATTTAAAACTGAAGCCGAAGTGATAGGGTATGCACAAAGCATATCATCCAAATTTGGCAATGAAGTTGATGCTTTTTTGAAAAATCAGATAGCAAGCGCTTCGGAAGCTAATACAACAAGAGTTAGATCCTCAACTTTATCATTTCCAAGGTGGTTGAATAGTGCTGGTAGCGTAGCATCACCAATAATTAAGCTGCTTAGTGAGCGTGGAATTCAAGGGTTTGCAGAAAATGGCCTTCAGGGATTTAAATACCTTTATAAGCATTACCAAGAAGAAACTCAAAATAACCAGCAGTTTTTACTGCTACTAAACGCTGCATTGGACCTTTACCACTTTGTTACGGGTGAAAAAATCGCAAAGGAAAGTTTATTACCCTACTCATTGGGCTATTACCTTAAAGAAAGTGACACTACCGAATGGCAGAAGCATGAGTGGGTATATGACAATGCCTATAAATTTTATCAAAACCTAGTCGAATACCATAAAGTTTTTACAAAGCGAATTGATGGCGAGAGCATAGGCATCGTCACTCTCAAAGGTTACATAGGTAGTATGGCTAGAGCATTGAAAGAAAATGCATCATCATTAACAGATGAACAAATGAAGCTTATTGCCAATCATGGGGTTCATGCTTTTGTTGAAAATAACTGTGAGATACTAAAGGCTATAAGAGAGGCAATTCAACTAAAATCAAAACAAGGCGATTTGTCGGTTTTTGTTGGTAATCAATATCAGAGCGCTATCGACAAATTACTATCGTTTTATGGTCTAGATACTATTAAAAGCTTTCCGGTCAACACCGAATTAACTGCACAACATCAAGAGCAACTCTCTCAGAATCAAGATAAGCTCTACTCATATAGAGAAGTAGTAGAATTAGCATATTACATAGAAAAAGGGCTTTCTGAGACCTTACTCACAATTAAAGACAAAGTTACACTTTATGCAGCAAAAGTCATATTGAAAACTGGTTGGAATTCAACTCCTACGCTAGAGCTTGATACTGACGACTTATTTTTCTTTAACACGCCATTACATTCAAGTAAAACTCCTGCTCTTCGTTTATTTAAACGCCGAGCTAATTATCAAACACAATGGCATAAATTTGAAATTAAAGCCGAAGATCTAGAAAAAGAAGGCGTCTTATACGGCGACGTTGTCGAACCAGTAATATTTGATATTAAGGCTGCGACTAAACTTACGTCTATTTACCGCCCTTCTATTGAGAACCTATCAAAAAGAATTTTTGTTTTTCCCAAAGTAAATAGTATTGGAGAAGTAAAGATTCAATTATTAACAGCATCACGTTTCAAGACCACTATAGATAGGATATTGACTGAGCTTGGGTGTGATATCGTATTTAATTCGCAAAAGATCAGAAAATCAGGGCTTAACTACATTTACCGAAAAGTTGCCAAAGAATTTAAGTGGTATCAAAAAGCTGGCAAGCACTCTTATGAAACGTTCTTGCGTCATTATTTAATGCAAGATAACAAAGATGTTGCAATGACAATCAACAGAGCGACAAAAACAATGGCAGACTATTTTGTTCGCGATGTTACCGACAAAGTAATCATTTTGCAGACTCCACCAGAAGACGGTAAAAAAGTCCCGAATGGCACATGCATTAACTCAAAAGATAAATCCGCAGTAGTGGCATTCGAATCACAAAACAGGAAATTATTAGACCAGCGAGATACAAACGAGCATGCATGTGCCGACTTTAACGCATGCTTGTGGTGTCCGTTCTATCGCTGTGTTGCTGACGCATTGCATGTTTGGAAACTTTTGTCATACCGGGATTTTGTTGTTGCTGATATGGAAAACTCAGCCGCAACATTTGACTCTATAACAGAGCAACTGGAAAACATAGAGCAGTTGAAAAATAGGGTTAACGAAATATTAGCTGATATTGCCAAGCTTAATGCTCAAGCTGTGACTGATGGAAAAGAACTATTGAGAACAGAGGGTATTCATCCTCATTGGAAAAACACAGGTTTGCTATGACCAAAGAGATAACTAAAACAAAACTACTTGATATCGCTGTTGTAAAAACACATACAGGTCAAATCACTATAAAACCTTTGGTTCAGGTGTTAGAAGATTTTAAAGTTGATGATACTAGCGCTTTTAATTCGATTGCTTTGTGGGAAAACAGAGCATTGAATATTGCTAAACATGGCACTATTCACTTTGGCGATGACACTTGGATAAGCTATGAAGAAACGCAAAGAAATGTGAATTTTAAAGGTGTTGATGAATTAGCATATCAAATTCGAATTTATTCACTAATTAAACTCACACATGGTGATGTTGTAGGCGGTAAACCTCTAAAAATCTCTACACTTCAAAATGATGTAACGTATCTAAATTTATTTGCAGCCTTCTTAAGACAAAGAGGTTATCACTCATTTCATGAGTTGGAGTTCAAATCTGACTTAGTTATTAGGAATCTCATAAAAGACTATTTATATGAAGTCAGGAAAATAGCTATTTACAGACAATCACACTCATTTACTAAACTATTTGACGTGCAGCGCAGCTTTCGTCTTTTTGGCCCTAAGGTGTGTAGTGTTTTTATTGATGTACTTAACCAACTAAACGAGTTACACCATCCGAGACCAGTCACTTATTCGCACCCTGTCATTCCTACTAAAGTAATGAAAAAAATTCTGAAGTTTGCAGAAAAAATAGTTGAAAACTCTAAGGATAAGATAGAACGATGGCTAGAATTAAATGCACGCTTAATAGATAGTTTAAATGAAGGCTCCGTTGAACCACCGCCCAAAATTAGTACAGGTGAGCTAATAGCAAAACATGTAAGAAACTTACCCGATGAAGTGGAATTCATTCAATTATCCGAAGAATTAGAAGATTTAAAATTAGCCACATACATTAATATCTTGGCCTATACAGGCATGAGATATAACGAAGTACTTACATGCAAGGTTGGCTGTGCCAATTACAAAGATGATATTTATTACATTACGGCAATCATGACCAAAACCGACAACAGTAAGGTTGAGATGGAATGGTTTTCAAACGCTGAAGTACATGAGTGTGTTGGTATTTACGAAAAATATGTGTTCGGTATGCAAGAAAGGGCAAAAGCTGTACTTTCTTCATGCAGAGCCAATATAACAAGTAGTCAAGCACACAACTTGAAAGAAGGGTTAGAAAGAAACCGTCTTTTCGGGGTTTCACATAGTAGCTGTAGTGTTAGTTTTAGCGATGCTGGGCGATTCACAAAATTTGAGGTTAAAAACAGTGAAAACATTGAGCTTTTTGACTTAACTCTAGACGATGATGATATAGCAGAGCTTGAACGCCTTGAATCTAACTACAAAGAAGTTAGAGGAGAGAATAGAGGTGTCCCATACGAAGAAGGCGATACGTTTAGATTAACCGCTCACATGTTTCGACATACGTTGGCCTACTTTGTCATTGCCAATAAATTAGGTGAGCTTGATGATATTAGATATCAATTTAAACATTTAACCAGCCTAATGACGTTTGTTTATACTCGAAGAGCATTTTTGGCCTCAACAACTTTAATTAAAACTACTGAAGAGTTTAATGAGATTTTAATTGACCGTGTTGCAGAAGAGTTAATAGATGAAGCCGAGTCACAATCACTTAAAGGTGGTGCTGGTGAGCAAATTAATAAAACATCTAAAGATCTGATAATAGGTATTACTGATAGTCAAAGTAAAGATTCGACTGTGATTAAGCAGATCCATTTCAGTTCAATTGAAGAACTGAAAAAATTTCTCGTCAAAAATATTAAAAACATACGTGGCTTGCCTACGGGGTACTGCACTGCGGGAGAAGCTTGCAAGATAAAAGGAGCAGGAATCCCTAGTGGCTGTGTGTATTGTGGTAGTAAAATCATTACCAAACGCCACAAGGTCAATTGGCAAGTGATAAAAAAAGATGCGACCCAGAAACTAGAGGCATATGCAGCATCAACCACAGAAGAGCAAGAAGATTACGAGCTATTTGCTATTCACTGGAAAAATAATATAGCAGCAGCTGACTATGTATTAGATGAAGGCAAAGCGCATACAAACCAAGGAGAACAAGCATGAGTAGCGCATATGATGATATAAAACGTGCTTTTGAAGAGATGAAATCTGATGGCAGCAAGATAACCAAAAATGCAGTAGCAACGAGAGCTAAAAGAAATATTGCGAATCTATCTAAAGAAGAAGAAAAATGGGTAAAGTTACGAGAAAGTATTGAAAAAGCTCAATTAACTTGGGAAGAAAAAAATAAAGATAATTTAATAAAACAACTCAGAACAAAGGTAGCCGAACTAAAAAGCAAGCTTGCTAAAGAAAAGCAAAAAAATAATATCGGCACTAAGGAAATCGATAATAAAGATACAAAGTTATTAGTGTTGTTGAGTGAAATGTACGCAGAAATAGATAAGCTCAAACTGATTAATGCCGATTTACAAAATCAACTTCAGCATTCAGGGCAACATACAGAAATAAGAGTGGATACGTCTACTGGTGAAATTATTGAATTAGTTTCAACGAAACAATAGATTAGATGTAGTAGCTCATATCTCAACTTACAGTTTTGTTGATTAGGCTTAGACTTCACCTGACAGGCAGCAAGAGCGAACAAGAGACGGTCAGAGTGATCTGGATATGTGAACTTAATTCTACAAAGAGGACGCTTAGCGACCCCGTTCATGCAATAAAATTGAGTTTAGGCAATCCGCATTAATTGTATAATGATATTTCTGCTTCTAAAGAGTATGTTTATGAGAACCATTGGAAAACTGGCAAAAGATTTAGATATCAATGTTGAAACAATCCGTTTCTATGAGCGCCAAGGTCTGATAGAGCAACCTTTAAAACCAGAGTCTGGTTACAGAATGTATGGCGATGCCCTTACCAGTCAACTCAAATTTATTCTGAAAGCTAAAGCATTAGGGTTTACGCTGAAAGAAATTGAATCGCTTATGTCACTAAGTGACAGTTGCGCTGATATTGAGTCGATGGGGTTGCAAAAACTTAATCTCATTCGTAATAAAATTGCTGATTTACAGCGATTAGAGAAAGTAATTCAAGATATGACAGATTCTTGCAAGGCCAATCAAGACCCTCAATCCTGCCCGGTAATAAATTCACTTAAATAGCTATTGACCCCGTACTTATGTACGGAGTTTATACTACCTTAAAAATTGAGGTAGATAGTTATGATCAATAAAATTCTAGATAAAGTAGGTTCTGGTGGCGTTTGGCTAGCCGCCCTTAGCTGCACAGCATGTTTTCCTGCACTCGGCTCATTGGCATCTGCTCTTGGGTTAGGTTTTCTTTCACATTTTGAAGGGATAGCGGTGAACACCTTATTGCCATTATTTGCTTCACTAGCGTTGTTAGTTAATTTCTATAATTGGTATCAACATCGAGATTCATTGAGAGGCGTTTTAAGTGTCATTGGCCCAATTGCAGTATTGCTGACCCTTTATCCTTTATGGCAATACGACTGGAGCACTTACTTATTTTACTTTGGGATCATTTGGATGGTCGTAATGTCTATTTTAGATATTGTTAAGCCCATTAAGGAACCAGTATGCAAGGTATAGAACTAGAATCTAAAATCACTTGCCCTGAATGTGGATTTAGCAAAGTTGAAACCATGCCTACAAACGCTTGCCAATGGTATTACGAATGCGAAAGCTGTAAAGCACTACTTAAACCGTTAAAAGGTGATTGTTGCGTTTATTGCTCTTATGGAACAGTTAAGTGTCCTCCTATTCAAGAAGGCAATGCATGTTGCTCAGGTAAGTAGCCTAGTATTCGGTGGTTCTGTGTCAACCAAGTAATATCTTAAATGCGATTGCGATTAACACTAAACCACCAAATAGTTCAGCTTTAGATTCCAGCCATACGCCACTTCTTTCGCCGATATTCACACCAATCCAGCTAAAGGCAAACGTCGTGACGCCTATTATCAAGCAAGCTACGGCTATATCTACCTCAAGCAATGTGATTGCATAACCTGCCGCCATTGCATCAATACTGGTGGCAATAGCAAGAACAAATAGCACACGATGAGTAACATTAGCAATATCTTCTTCAATTCCTTCAGATTGGGACTCATAAATCATTTTGCCACCGATAAATACTAGCAAAATAAAAGCTATCCAAGGTGCATAATCTTCAATCCAAGATGATAAACCTTTACCGCTGTAATAGCCTAAAAGAGGCATAAAGCCTTGGAAAAAACCAAAATAAGCAGCGGCTTTAATAAAGAGCTTTTCAGCATTTACTACTTTTTTAGAACCTAAGCCTATGGATACTGCAAACGCGTCCATACTGAGTGCTATAGCTAATACAAATACTTCAAACAAACCGATTAAACCTGAATAAAATTGTTATAAGATTACGTGACGTATAATTAGTTACTTGACTGATGTTAAACACCTAAGATTTACTGACAATTTTTCTATTATCAAAGCCTTATTTTTACACCAAATTTCAGCCAGATATTCAGTAACAGTGCCAACACTTGAAGGAAACAGAATATTCCCCGCCACTTTGGCGAAAGGTCCATCAGTTTCGAGTAGAACTCTATCTTGAGGTATCCACGATATTACTTTTTTAGCTCTGGCTGAAGTTAGCATGGCTGGCCCAATAGAGAAGAAACAGCCTAGCTCGACGGCTTCTAGAACTTGCTTCTTAGTACCTAAAAACCAATGAAGAATAGAAGTACCAGCATTGGGATGTAACTTAAGTTGTTCAAGAACTTCACCAGTCGCGTTAAGACTATGGATAGTTAGTATTTTGTCATCAAAGCCTTCACATTTTTTTAGAATATGCGTGAAAACCTCTAATTGATCATCAAAGTAATCAGCGTAACCTTTTGAGCCATCCAGTCCAATTTCTCCAATATATCTAGTTCTATCAACTAGCTTATCGAATAGTGCTAATTCATTTTTTCTTAGATGAGCAAGTTGAGGGTGAAGCCCCAAGGCCGTCTTACAGTGTTTTATGCCACTTGTTAACTGGACAGTACCTTCAAAAGCTGAAGGCACCGTAGTTACTGATAGCACGTAATAATTACTGCTTTTTATGTCGTTCAATACCTCTTGATGATCTGGATATAAATCAACGTGGCAATGAAGATCCATCATGACGATTTATCCGCTTGGAGAAATAATTCAACCTCTGCCAATCCTCGCTTAATAGTTGATTCTAATTTTTCTCGTATATCTTTTTCTTGTGGTATTGGCCCTGAACTTCGAAGCCAAGAACGATAGTTATCGGATTGTTTCAATCTAATAATGGCAGTTTGAACCGCTTGGAGATCATCGCGAGTATCTTTTTCTTTGATAAGATCTCTCAACCGCTTTGTCTTGTATGGCGCATCTTGTGTAAAACCAGCATGAAAAACTGACGCTCTTCGAATAAGGCAAGGTACACAATGCCCACACTGTTTATGTTCTCTGTGCCAATGACTGCATGAAACACTTAGGGGAACTGCTTTTCTAATTGCGTCTTGATCAACACATTCCGCTAACATTTCACCTTTAGTTTTGAATTGATAGGGGTTTACAAATTTGACATGAAACCCAGTGTCTCTAAGCAAAGATTCAAGCCTGCTTAGAAAATTAGGATGAGTAGTTCTAGTGCTATGGCTACCAATCCGTCTTCTGGTAAGCGGCGGATTTATAGAAATATAGCCATTCTCTGGGACGACAATAGTTTCAATACTGCTATCGCAATTAGCATTTCTTAAGGCTGATATACCAAGTACCGCCATAGCTAGGAAGTTAAAGCTTCTTCCCCTCATACTAATGTCAGTTTTACCTTCTAAGTGCTTAATAATATGGGGAGACATTGAATAGGACAATTCGCCGAATGGCGGGGATAATAATTGCTTAATGTCTTCTTGCTTAGCGCCATCACCACGATAAGCGTGACTAACCAAGAGAGGCTTTAAATCTGATTCTCCGTTCAAAATATCAATTGCACCAACTGCGCTATCAAGACCACCAGAAAAAAGGCAAACAGAGTTGAGTCCAATTAATGATTTTGCTTTTGCTTTCGCTTGCTCACTTGTTTTAGGAGTCGGCATCGGCATAGTTGTTTTTTCAAAAGTAAACAGCCATTGATCGCCTGTAAGAAAGTTGAGCAAAGAACTCAGTTCAGGTTCTACAAAATTCCACATATCCTCATCAGTTACAGGAACATGCAAATGCATTTTTCTAGCCCATGCATTTTCTGCATTATCCCTTAATTCAAATGTATCAGCAGCGGTAACGGCGGTAGCAATTGTTATCAGATCTATTGAATCAGCATCTACATTCAATCCTAAATCACGAACTGTTTGTAGTAGTTGTTTTGACACCAAGCTGTGCTTAGTGATGTCATTTTGATGCGTATGAAACATTTGGACAGGATGACAATCATCAGAAAAGTCAGGCAAGTTAGCAGGGTCATGGTTAAAGTAAAAATTAGTCATTAAAGCTCTCCCATTCATCAACCGTCATAGCAATAGCATCGGCTTGAATTTTAGTAATATTTTCTTTGCTAATAGTACTGGGGTTGCCATTAGTTACTTTGTCTAACTGCTCTTGTGTAATCACTTTTATTAGTTCCCTTAATTCAACTTCCATTTGATGATGCTTGCTTGCTGGCTCAACATGAAACCAAGCTCTGCCCATGCCTTCAACCACATCCTGAAAAATAAGGTCTGTTAAATAACAGCCTATGGCTTCTTGGATAACTTCGTCAGTAAAACTGTTTGGGTCAAATTCTTCTGTATCGGGGAGTGCTTCTTCTAGTGCGTAATCCAACGCAACTCTTACAGCATCCGAATCGGCATTATCAGGCGCTAAATGGCTAGCAATTTTGTCGATTGCTTGATCAGTCGATAGCCCAGTTAGATCACCTAATGATAAGCTTTGATTATTAACCGTTACGGTGTCGCCACGCATGACACCAAGCAATCCAGAACCAGCAGTTATGCCGCTTGATAGTCTCCTGCTTGTGCTTTTACCTCCGCCAGAGCCTTTTCTAGAGTAACTTTTTAATGAACGCCTTAGATCTGAGGTTGAGCCACCTGTTTGCGCATATTTACCAAATGCTCTTCTGGCACTGGCAAACCTATTTGGAGGCGGTGTTGCTGTAGGTGAACCACCGATTTCTTGTTGAACCTTGTCATTGTCAATATCATTGCTATTGTCATTCTGATCATCAGCTTGATTATTATCAGAGCCAGCTTGCTCATCCCCATCAGTACCTGATGCAGGTTCTATTGTGACAGGATCTCCTTGCTCTGCCCAAGATGGAATAAGTGGACTCTTATTATTTGGTCCTGTTGACGATGCGGACGTACCCATATTACTTAGTTCCCTCTAGTTCTTTTAAAATTGGATTAAGCCATCTTTGGCGGGGCAAGCTTTTTAAAAATGTAAGAAGACTTAAGCTACATTTATCATCCTGCTTGGCAAGTAACACAGCCCCATAAATGCCTGTTGGTCTTTCGGTCCAATCACCAATCAACTTAAAGTTTTCAATCAAACCATCCATGACTGACATGTATTCTTCCTTCGGAGTTGTGGTAATCGCAGTAGAGTTAACGCCACTGACCCTTACCTTTTGCTTCATTAATTCTTCTACGAGTTTTTGAGCGGCTCCAGACATTACCGAATTAACAGCCCCCATTGGAATGCTTTCTCTGCTCAGATATGCCGCTGGTGTCAAATCCATTTCAGTGAACATGGGAGGTAATTTCGACCATTTATCAATAAAAGCTAGGTCGAGTTTCCACTCTTCAGGTAAATTAATTTCGTCAAATTCGACTTCTGAATTTTCAAGATCCGCTAATACTTTTGGATATCCGTTTTCCTTATCAATTAATTCATAAAGCTTGTTGGTAGCCTGAGTGCCTAAGCACCTCTCAAAAATTACCAGCTTAGTGATAGTTTTTTCATCAAGCTGCATTCCTCTGCGATGAGCGGTTTTCTTTCTCATCTTAACCTGATTGAGTAATCGCTTAACTATGCGAGGGTTGCCGTTAATGTTTGTGGATTCAGCTAATAGTGGAGCTAACTGTTCAGCAACCACAAATTTACTTCTGAGTTCGGAATGCTTTTCAATCTCGTGATCTTGAAGTAGCTCGTCAACGGTAATTTGTGGTTGTTTCCACGACAGCCTTAATGACTCTTCAAGGGCACATCTTATCGTTTCTAATTGCGCATCGGTAACGCCGTGATCTTGAGCAGTAAGCATCATTAAATATGCCCTTATCTCCAGAACGCCGGGTCTTGGTACATGCACAGGAATTTGAATAAGCTTGTCTAAATAATCAGTTTGATGTCGTTGAGATGCACCTTTGTGATACTCAGGCACTGCCAAGCGGATCATGTCCTCATCGGCGGCAATAACAAATGCAGTATTGGGTAAAAATAGAAATAACCTGATCGCCTCAAGGGTCGAAATAGCATTAAATGGAGAGCAGCGATCTAAATTATCGACATAGACAATAAGTGGCTTATCAAACTCCTTTAACAGATCAGAATATGCTTTTCGGAATTCTTTAATTTCTTTAGGAGGTGAAAATGATTTATTATCTTTGATCAAACCTTTGTTTTTCTTCGCGACATCCTTAGCGCCATCGACAGCACCTTTTACATCATCAACATCCAGTTCACCATCGTCACCACCACTGAATAGTCCCATGATCTTCTGTATACCACCCATAGTTGGTATACCAGCTAATGCTGCACCACCATCCATTAGCAATCCCATCAGTCTGATCTTATCTATTCGTCCAGCAAACTCTTTTGCTTTTGCACTGAGATTTTTATCGTCTGCTGCTTTTTTAACTAAAGTAGATGCAATTGTTTCTAGTAACGCCGCTTTAGCGTCATCATACCCTTGGAAAGTCCATGCATCGAAATGTACTTGGATATATTCTTGTTCATCACTTTCCAGAGAAGCCTTAGTAAGTTCAAGAATCGTCGATTTTCCAGCGCCCCAATCACCAAAAACGCCTATACTAATAGGCATTAACTCCTTTTCTGTTATAAGATCTTTTATTGACTCAGCCGTTTCATTAAAATTTAAGAAATCAATTTTTGATTCTTTATCAGACCACATAACGTCTCCTTTTATTTATTATTTCTTTTGTTCCATTCTTTCAATAATTCGGTGAACCGTGGGGCGGCTAACAGAATATTTCTTCGCTAATGCAGAGATCGATTCACCATTTAATTTATCTTTATATAATTCTTTCGCTTGTTTGTCTGATAAAGCAGGCAATCTGCCCATGTGTTTGCCTTTAGCTTTAGCCTCTTCACGACCTTCTGTGGTTCTGGCTTTTATAAGATCCCGCTCAAGTTGAGCGAATATGTGGCTACGCATAATGTTTGAGATTATTTCTCATCAAGCCAGATTGGGTGAGTACTAGGAAATCTTCGTCAGATTTGAGCCTGAAGCAGTCGTAAACGATGGTACAAAATTACTTCAGCTAAAATTCACTTTGATACGAAACCGGACATTAGGCTTAGCGTATCTCATGACAAGTGTTCCAACAATATAGTCGTTGCTCTTACTTTTAAATTTAAATCTTGTTTTAGATCCTCTGTACAATTAGTAACACACCAACGCGACTTTAATGTGGAATTAGGATCATCGGTTAATTTATTCTATCTAGATAGCTCTTCTATTTTTTATCTTTGATAAACATCGGTATAAAACGGGCAGTCCAAATAATGTTAGCAGTGTTTGCTGTCACTACCCCCCAACAATTATTTTCTTGGAATAGCTATTTGAGTTACTTCCCAATCTTTTCAAATTAAATAACTTTTTATTTGACTCTATAGCCACTATAGATTTTATACTTATTTTAATATTGTTTCGGAATGTTAAATATGTCAGAAAAATGTAGTGGTCAGTGTCAATCATCTCCTACCAACGAAGACGTAAAAATTGATACACAATTAGATAACTATAGTGGCGCGTTTGTCAGTACATATAAAGTGCCTCAAATGGACTGTCCTTCAGAAGAGAGATTGATCAGATTAGCACTTGACTCAATTCAGCCTTCAGTTGGATTGCAGTTTGATATTCCTAATCGCTTAGTCAAAGTTTTTCATGATGAAAATTTAGATGAGATAACAAAAAAGTTACAACAACTTAAACTCGGTGCAGAGTTAGAGTCAACTAAACAAAGTTGCAGTACAGAAGCTGCAAAAGCAAAAGACTTAGCCCAAAAAAATGAGATGAAAGAAGCATCAACCCTAAAATGGTTGTTAGCCATTAATGGAGTCATGTTTTTTATAGAAGTAATTGCTGGGATTATTGCACAGTCTGCTGGCCTAATTGCAGACTCATTAGATATGTTTGCTGATGCTGCTGTGTATGGTTTAGCTATTTATGCCGTAGGTAAAAGTATTAGCATGAAACTTAGAGCAGCACATATATCTGGTGTGCTTCAAGTTATTCTAGCGCTAGGTGCTTTGAGCGAAGTCGTAAGACGCTTTGTTTACGGTAGTGAACCGATCTCTTCTTTAATGATGATATTTGGTGGAATAGCACTAATCGCTAACGTTGCTTGTCTGTTTTTGATATTTGGCAACAAAGAAGACGGCGCTCATATGAAAGCGAGTTGGATTTTTTCCGCAAATGACGTTATCGCAAACGTTGGTGTAATTTTAGCTGGCTTATTAGTTACAGCAACAAGCAGTCGTTATCCAGATTTAGTGATTGGTTTGATAATTGCTCTTGTCGTTTTAAACGGTGCTCGCCGCATCTTACAGCTAAAGTATTAAGCAGAGAAATGAAAATAATGCACTCATCGTATATCAAATCAAATATATCATACGTGATAATGATTTTAATCGCGGTGCAGTCTGTGTTTTTTTCGCTAGAAGAGCTTGAAATAAACTTAAGTGAAAGTTCTTTTAGTTCATCACTAACTAAGTCTATTACCCCGCTAAAAGCTCCAGAAGACTCCAATATGCTTGAGGTGAATAATAGCAACTCTTCAATTGATAATTGTAATTTTTGTTGCTGTTGTCACTTATTTTTAAATGCTGATTCTTCCTGTAACATTTTCCAAGCAATAGAATATTTCCTTACCTACGCCTTAGTTTCTCCTGAGCTAAAAGGCTATATCTCGGTGCCATTCCGCCCACCTAAATACGCCTAAATTTTATAGAAAATTATGAAAGGTCAAATGTTAATGACCGAAAAAAACATATAAATTTATAGGAAAGTATACATGGCACTTAATACCTGTGTGCATCGCAAGATAGCAATTTTGAGGTGTGTAACACCTCGGCTTAAATATATCGCGTTTCTCGCGTTGTCACTTTTTACATTTAATGTTTATGCCTTTGAAAAGCAGTTAAATCTTCAAGAGGCAATTCAGTGGACGCTTAAACAAAATCCTGAACTCAAAATATTTGATTTCAAACAAACCGCATTAACAGGACAAGAACAAACAGCAAGTTTAAATCCTGCTTATGAACTAGAAGTTGAAGCTGAGAACTTTGCAGGCTCAGGTGAATTTAATGCATTCGACAGTGCTGAATTAACAGTCGCTCTATCTTCGGTTATCGAAATGGGAGATAAACGCTCAGCGCGGATTGGACTTGTTTCAAAATCAAGAGCACTACTCAATGCTGAGAAAGAAGTCTCTGCGCTTAATTTAATGGCTCAAGTCACTGAGAAGTACGTGGAAGTACTTGCAGCCCAACAAAGAGTTATATTGGCAGAAAATGCTTTGAGCTTAGCACAAGAAACGTTAGAGATTGTATCTCAGCGTAACCGCGCAGGTGCTACTCCTGAGGCTGAAGTGAAACGCTCAAAAGCAGTTATTGCTCAGGCTAACCTCACCCTTCAATCTGAACAAAAGCGCTTGGAATATTTGAAGCTCTCATTAGCAGCCTACTGGGGGGAAAACTCTGTAACCTTCTCTGAAGTACAAGGGGATCTTTTTCAGTTTGGCAATGATAGTGACTTTAACAGCCTTTTTGCGAAGTTAGAGAAGAACCCTGCTATTCAAATCTATGCAAGTGAACAGCGACTAAAAGAGGCTGAAATACAGTTAGCTAAAACAGAGTCAACGGCCAATATCAAATGGTCTGTTGGTGTTAGGCGCTCTCAAGAAGCCAATGATACGGCACTGGTCGCTGGCTTTAGCTTACCTTTGTTTGCTGAAAAGCGAAATTCTGGTGCAATCGCTAGTGCGCTAGCAGAGCGTGACCAAGTTGCCATAGAGAAAGAGGCGACTAAGTTGAGGTTTAGAAATCACTTACTACGAGCATACTCCAATAGAAAACAAGCCATATTAACAGCTAATTCATTAAAGCAGTCGGTTATCCCAATGCTTGAAGATGCACTGGAAGATACTCAAGACGCCTATCAAAAAGGTCGATATGGATATCTTGATTATGTATCGGCTAGACAAGAGCTGTTAAATGCTCGGCGAACCCTCATTGATGCGGCATCTGCTGCCCTAATTTATGGCGCAGAGATAGAAAAACTAACAAACGAAGCGCTGTCACTCTAAAAAAAGCATCACTTTAAGCTTAATAACAATTTATTGATTCAGTTATTAACTGAATCGTTTAGGAATTAAAAATGAAAAACTATTTACTCGCACTATTGATTTTTATTGGGTATTTGTCACCCATTCAAAGTGTTTTCGCTAGTGAAGATGAACATGAAGGCGAAGAAGGCATAAGCAAAATCGACAATAACATGGCAAAAAAGGTTGGTGTTGAAACAGCCTATTTAGCTTCAAAAACGTTGAACCAAACTATCCCTGTATACGGCTCTACGACGATAGGCGCTGAACAATTATTTCAAGTTGGCGCTAGATATAACGGCGTTATAAAGACAATAAACTCCACTGTTGGTGATACGGTAAAAAAAGGCGATCTATTAGCCGTTATTGAATCTAATGAGAGCTTAAATACTTATAAAATAACATCGCCTGTTTCTGGGACTGTTTTACAGCGAAATGGAAATATTGGCGGTATCACGCAAAACACTAGCTTGTTTGAAATCGTCAATTTTGACACCTTGTGGGCTGAATTTAAGGTGTTTACCAGCCAATATAATCAAATTAAAGTCGGTCAACCTGTTGATATTGAGCATGGTGAACAGGCATTCAACTCAACCATCACCAATATAATTCCAGCTAAAGATCAGTCTTATGTTTTAGCACGTGTACGTTTAAACAACACTGAGTTAAAGCTAACGTCAGGTCAATTATTAAAAGGCAACGTCAAAATAAATCAATTCAAGGTGGATTTAGCCGTTGAGAAAGTTGCTATCCAAGAACTGGGGGGACAATTAGGTGTATTTGTTAAAGAAGATGAAGAGTACGAATTTGCACCGCTTGTATTAGGACGTTCAGATAAGAACTATATCGAGGTTATTGGTGGCCTCAGTAAAGACACTGAATATGTAAACAAAAACAGTTATCTGATAAAAGCAGATATATTGAAATCTGAAGTAGAAGACGACGATTAGGAGACGCAATATGATTGAATCAATTTTGCGTCTTGCAATAAATAGGCGCTACTTAGTATTAAGCTTGCTGATGGTAATCATCGGCGTTGGTATGTGGAGTTATCAAAAACTTCCCATTGATGCTGTTCCAGATATAACAAACGTGCAGGTACAAATAAACACTTCTGCCCCCGGTTATTCACCTTTGGAAGCGGAACAAAGGGTGACCTTTCCTGTAGAAACAGCCTTAGCCGGATTGCCAAAGCTGTCTCACACCCGCTCCCTGTCAAGATATGGATTATCTCAAGTAACCGTTATCTTTGAAGAGGGAACCGATATTTATTTTGCTCGCAACTTAATCAATGCAAGATTAGCTGCGATAAAAGGCGTTATTCCCTCTGGCTTAGAGCCAGAAATGGGTCCTATTTCGACAGGGCTTGGCGAAATATTTATGTATACCGTACAAGCTTCTCCTGATGCTAAAATGCCTAATGGAGAGCCTTATACCGCTATTGCCTTAAGAGAAATACAAGACTGGATCATTAAACCGCAATTGGCTCAAGTTAAAGGCGTCATTGAGGTCAACAGTATCGGCGGCTACAACAAGCAATATCACATAACACCGAAACCTGAAAAATTACTTTTTTATCGTGTGAGCTTTGAAGAAATATCTGATGCATTACGTAAAAATAATGATAACCGTGGCGCGGGTTATATCGAGCAAAACGGACAGCAAGTTTTAGTACGCTCCATTGGGCAACTAGCGACAATAGATGAGATCCTCAATGTCATCATCAAAAAGAACGATGGTATTCCTGTAAAAATAAGTGATGTTGCCAATGTTGCTATAGGCAAAGAACTTAGAACAGGGGCTGCTACTCGTAATGGCATTGAGACAGTGCTTGGTACAACCATGATGCTGATTGGTGAGAATTCTCGCACCGTTGCTTTAGAAGTGGAACATAAGCTCAGCGAAATACAAAAATCTCTGCCAAAGGGCATTACCGCAGAGCCTGTTTACGACAGAACAACGTTAGTAGATAAAGCGATTGCAACCGTTACCAAAAACCTCGTTGAAGGTGCGCTTTTAGTTATTGTTGTGTTATTTATTCTACTTGGAAATTTACGTGCAGCTCTCATTACCGCTGCTGTTATCCCTATTTCCATGTTAATGACAATCACAGGTATGGTGCAAGCAGGAGTATCTGCCAATTTAATGAGTCTCGGCGCATTGGACTTTGGCTTGATAGTGGACGGGGCTGTCATCATCGTTGAAAACTCTGTCCGTAGGTTAGCACAGGCCCAACACAACGGTCATAGGCAAGACTTAAGAGAACGCCTAAATACCGTTTTTGAAGCCACTTCAGAAGTGATACGTCCAAGCTTGTTTGGTGTGGCAATTATCACTGTTGTTTACATCCCCATTTTCACGCTAACTGGCGTTGAAGGGAAAATGTTCCACCCTATGGCGGCAACTGTCGTTATGGCGTTAATTTCCGCAATGATCCTTTCAGTTACACTGGTTCCTGCTGCTGTAGCTGTTTTTATGAAAGGTAAAATCAGCGAAAAAGAAAGTGTTGTTATTCGTTCAACCAAGTCTATTTATGAACCATTGCTAAAAATGGCGTTGAAATTTCGTTGGGTTATCGTTTCATTTTCGACGCTCTTAATGGGGTATAGCCTTTGGTTAGCAACAACGCTGGGTAGTGAATTTGTTCCACAGCTAAATGAAGGGGATATAACAGTCCAAGCGCTAAGAATACCTTCTACCGGCCTAGAGCAATCAGTAGAAATGCAAGAAGTACTTGAGCAACGTATTAAAGCGTTTCCTGAAGTTGATAAAGTATTCTCGCGCATCGGCACACCAGAAGTAGCAACTGATCCAATGCCACCGAGTATTGCTGATATCTTTGTTATTTTAAAACCACGTAAAGAATGGGCCGAACCTTCAAAGCCAAAGAGTGAATTAGTTGAAGAAATGGAAGAAGTACTGAAAAACATTCCGGGCAACAACTATGAATTCACTCAGCCTATTCAAATGCGTTTCAATGAATTGATTTCTGGCGTTAGAGCTGATGTGGGCATCAAAGTATTTGGCGATGACTTAGATCGATTATTACTTACCGCAAAAGATATTCTAAATATTGTGAAAACCGTGGACGGTGCTGCTGATGCCCGAATGGAACAGGTCACAGGTGTTCCATCTTTATCAGTAATTCCTAAACGAGAAGCGCTTGGTCGATACGGTTTGAGCGTTTCAGAACTGCAAGACTGGGTTGCTACTGCAATTGGTGGAGAATCTGCGGGGATCATTTATGAAGGTGACAGACGATTTGAGTTAGTTGTTCGCCTACCAGAGCAAACAAGAACAGATATCAATGGCTTGAAGCACCTGCCGCTTCCACTTGAGGGTGGTAACTATGTGCCACTTGAAGAAGTTGCAGAGCTTAAATCAGAGTCTTTACCTGCTCAAATTAGCCGTGAGAACGGAAAAAGAAGAGTTGTGGTTACCGTCAATGTTCGTGGCAGAGATTTAGGCGGCTTTGTAAAAGAAGTGAAAGCTAAAATTAATCAGGAAGGAGAAATCCCAGCAGGATACTGGCTTGATTATGGTGGAACGTTTGAACAACTAGAGTCAGCGAGTAAAAGATTAAGCTTAGTTGTACCGATCACATTAGTTGTAATCTTAGGTATTTTGGTTATCGCATTTGGTTCATTAAAAGATGCATTAATCATTTTCAGTGGCGTGCCTTTAGCATTAACTGGGGGCGTATTTTCACTTTATTTAAGAGACATGCCCTTATCAATTTCGGCAGGTGTCGGCTTCATAGCATTGTCAGGTGTCGCCGTATTAAATGGCTTGGTTATGTTGGCTTTTATTCGAGATCTTTGGCATGAAAAAGGCGACCTTTACGTAGCGATCATTGAAGGTGCCATCATTCGTTTAAGACCTATTTTAATGACGGCACTGGTTGCTAGTTTAGGTTTTATTCCAATGGCGCTAAACACTGGAATTGGTGCAGAAGTACAACGACCACTAGCAACAGTCGTTATCGGCGGTATTGTATCTTCTACCATTTTAACTTTGTTTGTATTACCTGTTTTATATCAATGGGCGCATGGCTCTGAGAGTAACAAACAGTAATCTGACGAAATTTAAAGCCCAAAAAGCAGCTTAATTAATAGGTTATGCCTAATTAAGCTGCTTTTTATATTGTATGCCCAACATTTTATTGATAAAGCTTACTGCGCTTCATCCCGACAATTTTCATTTAAAAACTCAAACTCTATCGTTGTATGCGATAAATGATAGGAAGATAATTTAGCTGCAACTTCTTGTTTAAGCCTAATTAATTCTTTAACGTCAAAGTTGTCACTCAGCTCAAGGTGCGCTGTTAAAACGTGACTTTCACCATCTAGTGACCAAAAGTGCATGTGGTGGATACCATTAACTTCAGGAAATTCCATTAGTGATAGTTTAATACGCTTTTGAGTCTCTTTATCGGGTGCAGCTTGAAGAAATAAAACGAGTGTTGATTTCAGGTTTTTGAAAACATTAAACAAGATGAACAGCGTGAACCCTATTGATAAAAGGGGATCTAATATCGGCAGTTCAGCGAACAACAGTACGATAGAGACTATAAGAACGGCAACCCATCCAAGTACATCTTCAAGAAGGTGCCATGTCAGCACTTTCTCATTTAATGTTTCACCCGCTTTTAATTTTAATACCGCATATCCGTTAACGGCAACGCCGAGTATCGCTAGCCCTAACATCCCCTCGACTACAGGCATTTCAGGATTGGACAGCCTTGGAATTGCTTCAAATAAAATCCAAATTGAGCCAATGATTAAAACAATACTGTTTATCAATGCGCCAAAGAGAGTAAGTCTACGATAACCATAACTAAACTTATCTGATGCTTCTTTATCTGAAAAACGACTTAAAATCCACGCAAAACCTATTGAAAGACTATCACCAAGATCGTGAACTGCATCTGCCATTATCGCAGTACTGTTAGTGAGCCAACCACCTATAAATTCGATAATAGTAAATGTCACATTCAGAAAAAATGCCCAACCAATACGATCATCTTTAGAATGCTGATGACTGTGACTATGGTTGTGCATTTTGTACCTCCAGTGCTTTTGTATTTCTAATTTTTGATACATTCATATTAATCAAATGGCGAATCACACCTTGATACATCCAACGTTTTACTCCCGACAAATTAGTACCCTTTTCAAGATAAAACTCATCAGGGGAATCATAAAGCCCAAAGTCGTCATGAATACCTTCTTTTTGAATATAGGTATCTTGGCCGCACCAATTTGTGTTTGGTGAAGAGAAACACTTTGTTGCAACACCATAGACACAAAAGTCATCTTTTGCTTGGCTAAATTTCTGCTGTAGTGAGCTTAAGTATTGCTCATCCAATATAAAGCCCTCTAAGTTTATCCAGCGTCCATCGAAATAAACTTCTACCCAACTATGAATGATGTATTTAGGTGCTAACCAAAATACATAGCTAGGTATAGCCCCTTTTTGTAATTGCTGATCAATGGTAAAACCATGGAAACGACACTGGATACCTAGTCCACGCAATAGCGCCATTAACAGATTACCCTTAGTATTACATTGCCCATAACCATCTGCTAGTACATCGCTTGCTGCTATATCATCACTCTTGTTATAGCCAAACATTATTTCATCTTTCACAAATTGGTATGCTGCTCCAATTTTGTTGAAATCGTCTAAGCTTTGCCATCCTCGCTGATCGATCAGGGATTGGATATCTTTGTGTTCAAAATTAACGATATTCGTATTGTTTAAATATTTCTCGGTCATTTTTTATATATCCTTTTCGTTGCATACTTATACTACAGACTCTATAGTAACTATAGAATCAAATGTCTGGGGGAAATTGATGAAAATAGGCGAATTGTCTAAAAAATCGGGCTGTTCTATACAAACAATTAGATATTATGAAAGAGAAGGATTACTGTTAAATCCAAACCGTTCAGAAGGTAATTTCAGGCTGTATGATAGTAAAGCACTTAAACAATTGGAGTTCGTAAAACATTGTCGCAGCCTAGATATATCACTCAATGATATTAAACGTCTTATCGAATTAAAAAATAAGCCAGAAGAAAGCTGCTCTAGCGTTAATGCATTAATTGATCAGCAACTTGCACTAGTGAATAAACGCATGAAAGAATTAAGGGCGCTTAAAGCTGAATTACAACAGATGGCTAGTGCTTGTGGTTCGAACAATACTATTGAAGCATGCGGGATCATTAAGTCACTAGATAGTTAACTCTGTTAGAGGCATACGGGCAGAATATAGAACATTAATCGACTATTGCATGTCCTAAATGTGGACAGATAAAAACGGAAGAAATGCTGACAAATTCATGTCAGCGGTATCACAAGTATGAGTCACACAAGGTTTTGCCAAACTATTGAATGGTGACTGGTGTGTTTACTTCTCATATGGAACAGCAAAATTCCGCCAATTCTAGAACGACAAAATTAGTTGCAGCCGTTAATGCACTAGAGTGTTTAAATTGAAGTTTATTATTGACTCTTCAACGTCTGCTTTACACTCTGAATTTTCGTTAATAACTCAAAAGCTAACTTCCGCTTTTGGCTAAGTGAAGTCATAAGGTATTCATTGATGCTAATGTCCGCAATGTCGGAGGAGCTGCCGTTAGCAAATAGCATCAAATTATCGTAATATAACTGATTGAGTCTCAGATATTATGATTAAAAAATCATACTTTCATAAAAAGAGAGATTGGCGGCATCCCTTTAAAACCTTTCAGTCTAAAATGAGATCAATCTCAATCATTATGCACAGTCACAAATACTCCACATAGGTTGATCATGGCAGTGGCAAACGGATTATCATTTTTGGTATTGAGAGAGCCGTCGATAATATTCAAACAAGCACCTTTCTTATGGATGCTTTCAATTGCCTCAAGAATAGATTTTAACGACCGTCCCAAACGGTCGAGGCGAGTAACAATAACTTCATCACCTTCCCTGATAAAGTCGATGAGTTCCTAAAGCTTTTCTTCATTTCGAATCGAAGCACCAGACTGTTTGCCTTGGAATATTTTTTCACAGCCCTGAGCGTCCAACTTGGACAGTTGAACATTTAAATCTTGTTCTTTAGTTGAAACTCTTGCAAAACCAACTTTCATATATACGAAACCTGTAACTTTCGCACACCTTAACAATTAAATGAACGAAAGTATATTAAATAAATTTCGTACATGAACGTAATAAAAAATAGAAATTCGTACACTACGGATAGAAAATGAATGACAATTCTAACTATAAAGTGACTTAATTATTTCACACGCTTCACTTGTACACGAGCTTGCCATTTGTTGAAGCTCAGCTTGTAGTGCTTTGAGTTCTCCCATTAGATTGTTAACTAAAGCCAATTTAGCCTGTGTCTATCATAAGTTCAAAACTTAAACTTTAGATATAAGCTGAAATTGAGTCAATCGTATTACAAATACTCTTATTGATACTGGCTCATTACTTGCACTTTTTCGAGAACATGACCACATGTAGAGAATAATAGGCTAACAGTGGGAAATATTTACACTATCAATGTAAGGATTACTTATGAAATACTCAAGATTTGCTGCAATGATCATCACCTCAACCATTGCTATGTTTGTCATGATGTATCTCAACACTTACGCAGTATCACATATATGGTTTAGTGAAACGCGTATCTATATGGCGTTGTATATGGGAGCAGGTATGGCAATGATCATGCTGGCCTTTATGCTTGGCATGTACAGTAACAAGAAGCTCAACATGGCTATTTTTCTATTGGCGACAATACTGTTTGCCATATGTCTTTATCTTGTTCGCTCTCAAAGCACAATTTCTGACACTGCTTACATGAAAGCGATGATTCCTCATCACTCCATTGCTATTCTTACTAGTGAGCATTCAACTTTGGAGGATGTACGCGTGCGTGAATTGGCAAATGGTATTATTAAAGCCCAACGAAAAGAAATAAAAGAAATGGAATGGCTGATTAAAGATATTTCTGAAAATGGAAAGGTCAGCTCACAAGCTCAGGCTGAGCAACGACCGCTCCCAAAGTTTGAAGGCACACTGAACAAAGGAGACTAAGATGACTAAGACAGCTACCCTGTACAGAATGGTCACTGACGAACATATCTGCCCCTATGGTTTAAGGTCGAAAGATTTGCTGGAGAGGCAAGGGTATGATGTAGAAGATCATAAGCTCACGTCAAGACAACAAGCTGATGACTTCAAAGCTAAGCATGATGTCAAAACTACGCCACAAACCTTTATTGAAGGAAAGCGTGTCGGAGGATACGATGACTTAAGAGAGTATTTTGGTAAAGATGAAGCAGGTCAAACTGGCACAACCTACACGCCCGTTGTAGCCATTTTCTCGATAGCTGCACTTCTTGCTGTCGCATCTCAACATTTTGCTTCCGGCTCATTTATCTCCATCAGAACACTGATGCTATTTATAGCTTTTTCAATGACGCTCTTAGCGGTGCAAAAACTGAAAGACCTATACAGTTTCACAAATTCGTTTATTACTTATGATTTACTAGCGATGAGATGGATAAGATATGGTTATATTTATCCCTTCATTGAAGCATATGCAGGTATTGGTATGGTTGCCCAACTACAGCCTCTCGCAGTGGCACCATTTTCATTGTTTATCGGCACAGTTGGAGCAATTTCAGTTTTCAAAGCCGTTTACATCGACAAACGCCAGTTAAAGTGTGCCTGTGTAGGCGGCGATAGCAGTGTGCCACTTGGATTTGTATCGCTATCTGAAAACTTATTTATGATCGCGGGAGCATTGATTATGCTGCTGATGTAAAGGTATAGCTCTATTCGGCGGCCCCTTAACTGTTAAGATTAGACCTAGGATGCCAGCCCACACCTTTCTAATTCATATGTAACATTTTTTCTGTCGTACTGGCATCAAGATAACCAGAACTGAGCAAACAATCTCAAAGGTTGTACAAAATAACACTAAAGTTTTTTCATTAAGTTTTATTGTTATGCTCTTGTGGTGGCTTTCGCCACCACTTTATTAGTTTTCAAGTTCCACCATATCTTTCGCTGCAATGTCACCAGACACTAGCTTTACAGTTGCGAAATGATCATTCACAATTTTAGTAATTTGTACCGTTCCTACCTTTTCGATAGTGTAGGGATCTTCACCTTCACTCAATACTATTCTTTCATGGAATCTAATAACACTGTATTTTTGCCCAACCTCTGCGCCATGCTTAGCACCAATACAGATTAGAGTTCGATTATCAGAACTTTCTACTACCTGACCTCTCATCATGTATTTATGATAAAAAGTGGTATTGGAACAACCCACTAAATATAAACCGAATGTAAGCAATAAAAGAGCTTTTATATAGGGTGTTTTCATCACTGTTACCTCATTTGACTAACTAATTATCTATACACTTTTTTATGAATTCATTTGTTTTTCCGGCCAGCCCCCGAAGGTGCTTGATGACAACTCCAAGGCTTATGAACAGAGTTATCTTTGATGTTCTGATCAACAAATTTATAGTAACTTTCTTTAGTATGTGTCCACCAATCATCATGAACATCTGCGCCATACTTACGGATTACCTCCTCAATCCCATCAAGGCTTACGTTTGCGGCATCATAGGCAAGGTGTATTTCACCTTCTTTGATGTTGTAACTAACTTCATCTATACCAAAAAGCTGATCTATTTCTTTTACTAACTCGTCACAGCTTTCTTCTGTGACATTGCTAAGCTTTAGGTTTCGAACAACTAAATTTTGCTCTTTAACGCCAACTCTATGATTTAAATCGCTCATAATTTTTCTCCTAATGTTTGTGTGAATGCTGTTGATTGCTATCTTTCATTTCTTCCATTTTACGGTTCATCTGCGGCATCATGTTCCCCATCATTTCTAAATGATGTTCAGCCATCTTGATTTGTTGATGCATTGGCATTTCTTCCATGTTTTTGTGCATGGATTGCATCATCTTCATCATTGAACGGTGATGTTCAACCATCATCTGCTGTTGCTTTTCAGGATCTTTTTCAGTTTTAATGGCATGGACTTCCTTTTTCATTTCCATCATCTTTTTGTGCATTTCTCCCATGTTCTCATGTGGTATTGCCATGCCTTGATGCATATCAGCTTTGTTCGCACCTTCATGCTTATGCTCATTGTTTTGGGCAAATGAGCTAGTGGTTATAAGTAGTGAACTAATAAATAAAATTGATTTAGTTAACGTTTTCATGATTTTTACCTTCTACACTTTTATTAAAATTTGGGATCCAACTTGGTGTCGATTCCATATACCTGTGGTACTCCGAACCAAACTCAGCAATCGCTTGTGCTTCTTCGCGTTTCGCTAGCTTGACGTAAACAACGACTAAGATCGGAAACATCGCAAGTGTTGGGATTGTCGGCCACTGCAATAAAAAGCCGAACATGATTAGAATGAAAGCTACATACTGTGGGTGGCGACACCTTGCATACCATCCAGTTGTAGCCAATTGATGATGTTTTTGCGCGTGATGCAATACATTCCATGCTGAAGACAACATAAAGAAACCTGCAACAATTAACACCATACTCACTATATGAAATGGGTCCCAATGGGCATCACCTTGAAATCCAAAGAAAGTATGTAATAAATGCCCATTTTCATGCGCAAAGAAATTTACTTCTGGATAGGTCTCCGTCAGCCACCCCGACAGAAAATAGATAGTTAAAGGAAAGCCATACATTTCAGTAAATAGGGCAACAATAAAGGCAGAGAACGCGCTTAGACTTCTCCAATCAGTTGATGTTTTTGGTTTGACAAAACTAAAGGCAAAAAAGATAAAAATTGCTGAGTTCAGTATCACCATTGACCATAAGTCATAATCATATGTTTCATTCATCACTGCTCTCCTTTTTATGTGATTCCTTACGTGCCTTTTCTAACCCTTGTATGTAGCCATCGCGATAGGCTGCATTTTTATCCGTGAGTTCTTGAAAGCTCTCTTCCTTTTTTTCATCAGGCGCATGTGAATGA
Source organism: Pseudoalteromonas sp. Z1A2 (assembly GCF_011378755.1). Taxonomy (NCBI): domain Bacteria; kingdom Pseudomonadati; phylum Pseudomonadota; class Gammaproteobacteria; order Alteromonadales; family Pseudoalteromonadaceae; genus Pseudoalteromonas; species Pseudoalteromonas sp. Z1A2. Next base: position 75,400 of record NZ_WTKX01000016.1, read on the forward strand.
TCGTGACCATGTTTACCATGACTGCCATGCATAAATACGTGCATCAAGGGGCATAGCAATAAAATCAAGTAGGGAAGAAATTGCAGCATATGTTGACCATGCTCAAGCACTAAGAAGTAGGTCACTGCGGCAATAAGTGCCAGTGCAGCCCAGCCTGTAGGTGTTGACCAAAAATTAGGGTGTTGATTTTTCATATTGCCCTCCTAAACGACTTTTAAGACACCGCGATACATTTGCATCTGACAGTGAAACTCATGCTCTCCCGGTGATAAGTTCAATAGGGTAATTTGAGTAATTTCATTTAATTTAAGCTGTTCGCTTATATCCAATGAAGGAATAAGCATTGTTTCAGCGCAGGGGGATTGATCTTTGCGCATAAACTTCAGAGTGACAGGTTGGCTAGCAGACACCTGAATTGAGGATGGGGAATACACACCATCCCTCACTTCAATGAGTACTTCATTACCTTGAACGATTGTTTTATTGGGTTTATATAGCCAAAACCACCAAACAATCAGCGCGATTAACATTAAGCCTAATAAGTTAATAACCATCATTGTGATTCTCCTTAATGCTCTTTTGCTTTAAAAAAGCGAAGTCGATTTGCATTTGACACTACAGTCAATGACGAAAACGCCATTGCAGCACCTGCAATTACAGGGCTAAGCAGAATGCCAAAGAAGGGATATAGAACCCCCGCAGCAAAAGGAATCCCGGCTACGTTATAGACAAACGCGCCAAACAAGTTTTGTTTGATATTTCGTAAAGTAGCTTTGCTTACCGCTATGGCATCAGCAAGGCCATGAAGTGAACCACGCATTAGGGTAATGTCAGCACTTTCGATAGCTACATCAGTCCCTGTGCCTATGGCGAAGCCAACATCGGCTAACGCTAGCGCAGGAGCATCGTTGATGCCATCTCCTGTCATACCAACAATTTCGCCGCCTTCTTGTAGCTCTTTCACCTTGTTGGCTTTATCTTCTGGCAGCACTTCAGCAAGAAACTCACTAATACCCACTTTTTTAGCTACGGCGGCAGCGGTTTCCTTGTTATCACCCGTTAACATGATGACGCGTATACCATTAGCCTGAAGCCGTTTGATAGCAGAGATTGAGTCTGACTTGATAGGATCTGCAACAGCAATGATTGCTGCAAGTTCACCATCTACAGCAAAGTACATAGGTGTTTTGGCTTCTTTGGCTAAAGACTGTGCTTGTTCAACAAAGCCTGTGAGGTCTATGCCTTTTAACTTCATTAGTTTATCGTTTCCGAAAAGCAGGGCTTTGTTGTTGCAGCTTGCTTCTACACCAAAACCCGTAATGGCGTTAAAGGCTTCAATTTTTAGTAACTCAATATCCTGATCTAACGCACTTTCAACAATCGCTTGCGCTAAAGGATGCTCTGAGCCGCTTTCTAAACTTGCTGCAAGCTGTAGTACGTCTTTTTCGTCAGTAGCTTTTGCTAAAATAATATCGGTTACCTTAGGTGCCCCTTCAGTAATAGTGCCCGTTTTATCTAAAATCATGGCAGTGATTTTAGAGGCGGTTTGCAGTGCCTCACCGTTGCGAATAAGCACTCCGGCTTCTGCTGCTTTTCCTACTCCCACCATGACAGACATGGGTGTTGCCAAGCCTAAAGCACACGGGCAGGCAATAATAAGCACAGTAGTTGCTGAAACGATGGCAAAAGCAATGGCTGGCTCAGGTCCAAAGTTAAGCCATGCTAGCGCACTTAACACAGAGGTGATCATCACGACAGGTACGAAAAAAGCTGAAATAACATCGGCCAAACGGCCAATCGGCGGTTTCGAATTTTGTGCTCGTTTCACCATATTGATGATCTGTGCAAGCGCCGTGTCTTTACCAACGCGTGTGGCTCTAAATAAAATCATGCCTGATTTGTTCAAAGTACCTGCGACAACCTCATCTTCTTCAGCTTTTTCAGCAGGCATAGGTTCGCCTGTCAGCATGGACTCATCAATAGAGGTGTGTCCTTCCAATACCACGCCATCGACGGGAATTTTTTCACCCGGTTTTACCTTCACAATATCGTTAAATAAAACCTGCTCAATACCTATCTGAACTTCTTTGTTGTCACGAACCACGGTTGCTGTTTTGGCTTGCAAGCCGATAAGACGTTTAATGGCCTCAGAGGTTTTACCTCTGGCTTTGATTTCTAATGCTAAACCTAAATCAATTAAGCCAATGATCATGGCGGTAGCTTCAAAATAAACATGCCGTGCCATCAATGGAACAGCGTCAGGTGCAAACACGACAACCATCGAATACAACCAAGCCGTGCCTGTTCCTAAAGCAATTAGGGTGTCCATATTGGCTGAATGATTTTTGAAGCTCTTCCATGCTCCTACATAGAAATGCTTGCCTGAAAAATACATAACACCAAAAGTTAAAATGCCTACAACCAACCAAGAAATTCGTTCAAGGTTTGTTTCAACCGTCATTTCTCCAACTACAATGCTGTAGATCATCAAAGGAACGCCGAGTGAAAGGGCAATAAACGTATCGCGCATTAGCTTTTTGTAATATGCAAAATCCGCAGCCTCTTTCTCATCAAGCGCATCTGTTGCTGAGCTATCATCAATTGGCTTCGCGTTATACCCCACTGACTCAACAGCTTTGATCAACTCTTTTGTTTTAGCTGTCCCATAAACTGTTACTGTCCTATCAGCAAAATTCATTTCCGCACTGACGACTCCAAGAGTTGCCTTCAACGCCCCTTCAATTTTGCCTACACAGCTAGCACACCCAGCACCTTCAATGATAAGCTGTTGGTTATGTGATACTTTCTCCAACGTATTCTCCTTACTTTTACACGAAGAGGATTGAGCTTTTGCCTGACAGCAACAGCCTGATTCAGTTTTTATATTTGTGTTAGTAGCCACCCTTTTTCCTCCTATGCTTTTTTAATTTGCTCAAAGTTTTCGATGAGATGACAAACCATGTTTGCAGTCGGTGCTTTGTCTTCCATTTCTTCCCATCGAGAAAGCGCAGAAGACATTTTTCCTCGAAGTGCCAACATTGCTTGAAACTGCTTTTCTGTTTCTTCAAGCCGCTCTTTGATCAGGCTTCTGACTAATGGGCACGCACTTTTACCATCTTCAGATTCATTAATAATTTCCTTGATATCTGCAACGGAAAAACCAAGGTTTCTGGCACTTAAAATGAATTTAAGTCTCGATACTTCTTTATTCGAGTATGACTTGTAGCCGTTCACTGACTTAGCAGGTTTTAACAATCCTAATCTGGTGTAATAGCGCACCGTATCAGCAGTCGTTCCAAGGCTTTTTGCCAGCTCCGCAACTTTCATATTCACTCCTCAGTTTTTTAGCTAAGTTTGTACTCTCATCTTCAGCTTAGACCTGTGTCTAAGACACAGGTCAAGTACTAATTCTAGTGAATAAGCTAAAAACTAATTTTTTGGTAAAAGAGAAATCTCGGTCAAAATCGACAGCATTAAGTACTGTAAATAGCAATAGTTTGAGCATGTTCATCATGCCTCCAAAAAATATTGTGCTAATTGTTCAAAACGGTTGGTAATTTAAACCAATCAGTAAATCGTTTTATTTTTGATGGGACTGGCGAAAAAAAGGCGCACTGATCCCGTGATTAGCCAATAATTGGTGGACGATAAAGTAAGAGATGGATACCAGATTTTGGTAGGGGTATACGCTGTAGAATTAGCTCAGAATGAATATTGCAAATACCTTCGTCTTGCGCTTCCACAAGATAGGCATTTAAATGAAAGCTTGTACAAAAACCGCCTTCACAACAAACACAATCACCAGCTTTACATTTTTCACAGTCTTCATCACCATGACGGTTTTTAGAATCTTGCGAATTTTCAGTGTGATAGTGACTATTGTCATTCATTGATTGATGATGCATATTTTTGCTTGGTTGTATAATATGCGTGTCGGAAGATCCATTTTGATGTTCTTCACAATTCATTGGTTTAGCAATAGCAAAGCCATGCTGCGTAAGCAACAGAGTAATTACCACTATTTTAAACCACTTGAAAAGTCCAAACATTTTAATTCCTTATTTATCACCTACAATATTAGCCACTTTATAAAAATAATTTTATGATCTTGATCAACCTTTGAACTAAAACCTAAACTTTTTACTTTTTACTTTTTACTTTTTACTTTTTTAAACAGCTTTAACTTCACAAGTATAAAAGGGGTGTCTAATTTATACTCATGAGATTGAAGCCAAGCATGAGCACCATTAAAAGAAATAAAAACCCTACGCTCATAACTAGGTATTGAGTAATGGATCATTTTTCCAATTGTTCAGCTTTAAGCGCAGTACTTTGCAACAATCGGTTCTATCCCGGGCACATCCAATTCCCGTTCATCAAAAGTGATAAAATGGCCTATTGTACGTCTTTCAATGGCGATGTTTTTTGCCTTGACTCTTTAACCTTAACCATTCGCCAACTTTACTTCTTAGCTGATATTCCACCTTGATAGGTATACACCAGACTGGCACCGATTGAAAACAAGAAGTAGCTTACTATTACTGCTCTTAGTTCTTTCCAAAAAAACTATTAGCTAGGCCTTTCCTAACATAACTAAAATGGTTTAAATCCCAAAAAACGAAAGCTACCATCAATATAGTTGCGGTAGCTCTCATCAAGTCAATATAGTATTTCTTCATATCAGAGCCAGAACTTGATACCTGCAACAAAAGCAGTATCACGAGTACTTTGCCCATTTAACTTCGCAAAGTCGGCTGTATTACCAAATTTATTTGTCCACTCAACGCCAACATAGGGAGCAAACTGGCGGGTAAACTCATAACGAACCCGAAAACCAATAGCACTGCTAGACAAGCCACTACCAAGGTTATTTTGGACGTCATCCTTACCGTAAAGCGTCAACTCTGCTCGTGGTTGAACAATTAACTTTTGAGTAAGTAATAGCTCATACTCAGCTTCGATCGAAAATGCACTATTACCTTGCTCTCCTAAATACGCAGTCATATCAATTTCAAACCAGTAGGGGGCTAGACCTTGTAAACCAAAAGCTAGCCATTTGCGGTTTTCACCTTCGTTATTGTAATCAAGTCGAATACCGACTTGTGTATCCCAATAAGCAGATATTGCGTGGCCCCATAGAAAATCTGTTTGGTTCTCCTCTAAATTACCTTCGCTAAAATCTCCTTCAGTTTTGATGACTAATCTATCAAAAGTAGTGCCATACCATGCCTGAAAGTCAAAAACACCTGCGTTTGTTTGCTCATTATATTCAAGACGATCCCCTAGTAGCGCGTAAAATGAATGCTCATCTGCCAAAGTCAGTCGTTTGTCGCTACTGAGTGCATAAGGACCTTCAGTCAAAGTTGTACCTGCTGCATAAGCATGGGGGTCTCTAGCATCTTTAGGTGCATCTCCACCTTGTGCTTGCATTTTAGAATCACCCATCTCAGTCATCTCATCTTTTGCAGATACAGATACACTTATAAGGGGCAAACCTATTAATAATAGTCTTAACGTATTGGTTAGTATTAATTTTTTCATGATACAACTACCTCTCTAAACATACCTGCATCCATGTGGAATAATAAATGGCAATGCCATGCCCAGCGACCTACGTCATGAGGTGTTGTTAAAAAACTAATTCTTTGCGCTGGTTGTACAGGGATAGTATGGCGACGAACCTGTACATCACCTTTTTCATTCTCCAAATCGCTCCACATACCATGCAGGTGCATGGGATGTGTCATCATTGTATCGTTTTGTAAAATAACTCTTAAACGTTGATTATGCTTCATGTGAACTGGCGTGCTTTTTCCAAATTCCAAGCCATCAAATGACCAGCTATAACGCTCCATGTTTCCAGTTAAATGTAATTCAATTTCAGCCTCTGGCTCTTGCTGGTTTGTAATTCCCTCAAGAGAATGTAAATCTGCAAGTGTTAAAACACGGCGTCCATTTTTACGTAAACCTATACCGGGATCATCAAGGTTTGTTCTAGGCATATCAACACGCATATCAACAGAAGCTCCATACTCTGTTTTTGCATGACGCACTTTAGTGCTAGCAACAGCTAATGGGTTTTTAGTCATTCCATGTTTACTATGATCCATTGCCATCGCTCCATGACCCATTGCACTATGATCCATTTTATTAGAATTCATGCCCGACATGTCTGCCATACCTGCCATCGCGGAATGCTCACCACCTTGGGCCATATTCCCCATCATATCTGTCATCGTTAACCATTCAACGGGATCTAGAGCAGGTACTGGTGCATCAATATTAGGTGCCATTGATAAAGTACCTTTAGCATAACCTGAGCGATCCATGCTTTGTGCAAAAATCGTATATGCATCATTTTTTGGCTCGACAAGTACATCATAAGTTTCACCGGGACCAAATCTAAATTCATCTACTGTCACAGGTTCAACATTTTGTCCATCAGCTTGTACAACTGTTAACTTCAGCTCAGGTATTCTTACATCAAAAAACGTATTGCTAGAACCGTTAATAAATCTAAGCCTAACCTTTTCGCCAGCTTTAAACATTCCACGCCAGTTTGTCAAAGGCGCACAACCATTCATTAAAAAAGTCATTGCAGATGCTGATAAGTCTGCAAGATCTGTAGGGTTCATTCTCATTTTATTCCACATTTCCCGGCGTTGTAGCGCATTTGAAACGCTGCTATTTGAAATGTCATCAAAAAACTCTGGAACAGTAGGTTGATTAAAGTTAAATACATCGCTCTGTACTTTTAACTTGCGGAACAAATCCATTGGGTCATCATCAGTCCAATCAGACAATTGGATAACATGCTCATTGTCAGCACTAATAATATCCTTTTCTCTTGGCTCAATAATTAATGCGCCGTACATACCTGTCATTTCTTGAAAGCCACTGTGTGAGTGATACCAATATGTGCCGCTTTGTTGCAGCTTAAATTTATAAACAAAGGTTTCACCCGGCATTATACCTTTAAAGCTAATACCCGGTACGCCATCCATTTGATACGGAAGAATGATCCCATGCCAATGAATTGAACTCGGCACTGATAATTTATTAGTTACCCTGATAGTAACGTCATCACCTTCTCTGAGGCGCAAGGTAGGAGCTGGTATTGAGCCATTGATTGTTGTAGCCATTCTTACAACACCTGTGAAGTTTACGGGTGACTCATCTATCACCAGATCTATTATTTCTCCACTTAGTTCGGGCACAGTACCTGTTATTGTTCCAGCCACTAAAGATGAAGCAGCATGAAGAATGCTTGGAAAAGCAGCTAATATACCGCCAGCAGCTAAACCTTGTACAAAGCGTCTACGCGGTGTAGAAATTTGATGTAATGGATCTTTAATTCTCATTTTACTCTCCGAGGTTTGACCAATAAATTAGTGTGACCAATGAATGTGCTTAATTTTCCATTCACCGTTTTGCTTTTCGAGAACCATTGTTTCCATCCCTTGATAATCACGTTCTTCACCATTGTAAGTACCTTTAGTTTGACTACGCGAGGCAGAGATAGCTGTATTTCCAAGTATCGTCACTTGATGTTCAAGTGTGTCGCTCTTCATCGCTGCTAAATACTTCATATCCGACAACATATGATGATGAGCATATTCATCAGCGCTCCTTTCAACGCGGCCTCCCTCGAAAATGGTGACATCATCCGCTAACTGCGCTCTAGCCTGTTTTTGATTGCCAGTTTCAAGTGCTTGATGAAATGCCAAAACAACTTTTGCGGCTGGTGTATCTACACCTTTAAACAATCCTTTGTCTTTATTCTTATCACCATGAGCGTTTGCTGCGAAACTAAACGTCATTAATAAAACGAGTAGGATATTTATTGTTTTCATTTTCATTTTCTCTTTTAGGTTTTAATTTGCAGGGCCAACAACACTAGTAAGCCCAGCCGTTACAGATAAAATGGCAAAAGCTACTACCATTTCTATCGAGATAGATTTAGATAAAGCCTCTCTGCCTTGACTATTTTTAAGTTGTGGAACGAGTATTAGTTTATGTTTAGCAGCAAGTGCCAAAATAGACACTACAAGGGCCAATTTAAACAACAGTGTTTGTCCGTAACTTGAGCTTATTAGTGCATCAAGACTTCCGACCAATTGAATCACGAGCCAGAGGCCTGCTACCAACAATAGGCTCAATGTAAAACTTGCTTGTTTGCCAAAGCTTTCCATCAGCAAATGAAGTTCTGCATAACTTAGCTGATGGCAAGCCTGTTTTAGTGGCAATAACGCCCCAAACCACCATGCCATAACGAGCACATGCAAAATAAGCAAGCCTTTTTCAATTGTGCCTAACTCAGAAATATGACCCAGTAACGTGAATGAGTATGCAAGGATTAATAAACTCAACATTAAAGCGCTTTGTTTTAAGTACGAGTTCACAGCGAGTTTGAACCTTAAAGCTAAAGCGATTATTGCGGTAACTAGCCCAAGCGCTCGAAGCAAAGCTCCAGTGCCGACAGAGGAGTCCCACATAATAGCCAATATATCAGCGTCTATCGCCCCCTGAATTCCCTCTTCTGCCATTGCACCAGTACTGGCAAAGAACCAAGTAATATTAGCGATCAAAGCCATAACTATATAAGTTCTTGTCCACGTTAAATTCGCTATTACAGCATTAGTATGAGATTCATTATTCTCAAATATTTGCCTGAAAAATGTATAACCAGCAATACAGGCAAAGCCGACGTAAAATACAATTTTTGACAGTACAATGACTGTATTCCAGATATACATTTCCATATCAATCACACCGCCTATTTTAGTGAACCATAAAGCCGAAGCTATGTTTCATTTTATGACCATCGTTACCTAAGAAGGTTACATCCACAGCATAGTTTGCAGGAGCTAATTTAGGTAGTTTCCATGTAAATTTGCTAGTAGCGACTTTAGAAGGCTCGAATCCAAATTTAAATTCTTCGCCTTGTTTATTGGCCAATGAAACTTTTACAACCCGTACCTCTTTGGTGAACACCAAAGTTAACTCTTCTGGAGGATTCATTAGCATTGCATTATCAGCAGGCACACTTTTTTCAAGATGCACATGCGCAAATACCGCACTACTAAAAACGACACTGATTACGGTTAAAAATTTAATTAATGTTTTCATATATACCTCTATTTATTTAATGGATTAACGACTAAATTTATCTTTGAAAATTTTATTACTTGGAATCCCAGCATCTGTAATTATTTTTTCCACTTCACTCATCATTGCTTCTGGACCGCACAAGTAAAACTCAGCCAAAAGCAGTTCTGATTTTTGGTTCATATACGGCAGAAGTACTTTTTGAACATAGCCTGAGTGCCCTTGCCATTCTTCTGAAGGATTAGAAAGAGTAGGAATATAAGAGAAGTTTTTATGCTTCTCACTCAGTGACTTCAATTCATTATGGTATAGCAAGTCATCTTCAGTTCGCGCACCATAGATAAGAGTCAAACCACTTTTATCTTTATGCTTTTTCAACTGTTCAAAAATAATAGACCTCAGTGGTGCAAGTCCTGAACCCGCACCAATAAACACGCGACTAACTTTTTTATTTGAAGTGGCATAAAAATCAGAAAAAGGGCCTTTTGCAGTTATCGTTTCACCTACTTGGAGTGAACCTAAATAACTTGAACCTATTCCTGCTTTAAAACCATTCTTTGCGGTCTGCCAACGGATATTAAACATTAACTCATCAGACTCCTCGTCAAAGTTAACTAATGAGTAGTGGCGAGTTACACCGTTATGAGAAAATTTTCCATGATAGTAGCTATCCCAGTATTTTTCATAGCACTCTGGCATATCATCTGGACGTAAGCTATTCATCCCTGCTGGCACATCAAATTGCATATATGCACCAGCTTTAAATGCCAACTGTTTGCCTGATTTCAGCTTAAATTTCACTTCCTTGATAAAAGGAGTAATGAAATTAGTCGCAACCACAACTAGCTCATGATTTTCAATATTGCGATCAGTATTAACTTCAATCGAACTAATTTCAGAGAACCTATGCTGACATCCAAGCCGATAACCTTCCTTAAGTTGCTCCTGAGATAAATGTTCCTGTTCAGATAGTGTGATAGGTAATTTAGTTGAACTTAAGAACACGCATTTGCCACAAGTACCGCCACCACCGCAACCTGAAGGAAGGTATACATGTGAACTAGCTAGCCCTTCTAGTACAGTTGAGCGACCAACTGCTGAGATGTCAGTAATAGTATTTTCATTGGAAAACGTCACTGCCACTTTTTGCCTGTTAGTGCCCCAACCTAGCTTCAGTAAACCACTTCGATACTGTTGTATCAGCCAAGTAACACCAGTAATTGAAAGGAATAGCGTTGCAAAAGCAAATGCAATGATCAACCAATGGTTAAATCCTCCAGAATTGCCATAGTCCATAAAGTGAAGCTTCATCATCAGATCTTTCAATCTGAAATCATCATTGGCATGGCGAAGTACTTGACCTGTAATACTATCTAAATAAATAGTTGTATTGTTCTCATCCTCAACGGCAACTTGCCACATAGGATTTTGCTGCCTTACGTGATCAGAAAACGGAGGTTGAGATAACACTGGAGTAGTTAACTTACCCTGTCCTGAGTAGGAGTTTTTTGCCAAAGTTAGTACTTGTTCTTCAGACAAATTAAATGGCTTTCCTGTTACAGCATCAAATAGCTTTGAGTGGCGTTCTTGATAGCTATGCTGCCCCTTATCGAACACAAAATGATAGTAAGGCTGATGTAAAACCCATATAAGGTTTACTTCCTGCGGAGCATTACTAGTAATGTCTTTAATAGGGAATAGGTCAAAGCCTGTAATGCTACCTTCATGATGAGAATGAACTCTAAGTTCATTACCACTGGCTTTACTGTGATCCATCAAATTGAAGTAAAGGCCCGTTCCCAACCAAATAAGCAGTTGTAAACCAACAAATAAAGAAAGCCACTTGTGTATCGTTGTATTTAACTTAAATAGTCGCATCAAATGACTCCCTTTTTATTTGGGGAAAGCACTCGGTAATAAGTCAATACTGCGCCAGTAATTGCTCCCATTAGACCTAGAGTTGCGACCAAGAACAAAAACCAGTTAGATACGTTTTCTCCATCATAGTAATCCATAATGTGGAACCGCCACATCCAATCAAACAATCGCCAGTAATCATGACGCTTGGCAACAAGTGATCCTGTTTGTTGACTTATATAAAATGTCGGTGTGGAGAATTGCTCAAACGTCACTCTCCAAACAGGTAAATGCCTTGGGGACAACTCAGCAGGCAAGTTTGTCGCTGACTTAATCAACCTTACGCTGTCGATTTGATGATTCAGCGCATAATGGTATTGTGCGATTTCTTTAGCCTTGATTTCATCTACAAGTGCCTGAACAGCTCCAGTTTTAGCATCTATTGCTACTTTTCCATTTTCTCCATTAATAAAAGAATACAAAGGACGGCCCATACTTTGAGTAAGTGTAACTTGGCTAGCTTTAGGATAATCCGCAGCTAGCTTTACAATGGAGTAATCCATACTTGCTAAATCTATTTTGGCTTCCTCACTCTTAGCCAAGGTTTCGCCGTGTATATAGTGAATATCCATAGTCACCATATACACGCCTGTAATAGACCAGAAGAGGAATTGTATTCCGACAAATGCCATTAGCCATTTGTGATATTTTCTAGCCGTGCTAAGCATTACTTTTTAGCTCCGCCTTAGAAAGCTCCTTGTTAAAGGCGTTTAATTCTGGCTTTTTAACGATTGAGTAAATTACTGGGAGCACAATAAGAGTGAGTAGCACAGCACTTGTCATTCCGCCTACCATAGGTGCAGCAATACGACTCATAATCTCCGAACCTGTTCCTGTACCATATAAAATGGGCATCAAGCCGATAATGATTGTTGCAACTGTCATCATTACTGGACGAACTCGTAAGCCTGCACCGTGCAATAATGCATCTTGATATGCATCATCAGAGATAGGTTCAGCTCGCTCTTCAGCTTTTTCCTTAAGCTCAGCAAGTGCCTGATTGAGATAGACCAACATTATCACACCAATCTCAACCGCTACCCCAGCTAGAGCAATAAAGCCCACGCCAACAGCCACAGAGAAGTTAAACCCTTCCAGATACATCAACCATAAGCCACCAATCATCGCCATCGGCAAGGTAACGATAATGATAGCCACCTCACTAAACGCTCTGAAGTTTAAGTAAAGTAGAATAACAATAATGGCGAGTGTTAAAGGCAATACATAGGTGAGCTTTTCTTTCGCTCTTTCCATATATTCGTATTGCCCAGCCCAAGTAATTGAATAACCTGCTGGTAGTTTTAGATTATTAGCCAAGTGTATTTTTGCACTTTCAACATAAGTACCTACGTCAACACCGTCTATATCGATAAACGTCCAGCCATTTAAACGAGCATTTTCACTCTTAATTCCCGGCGGACCGTTCTCAACTCGAATATCTGCGACATCACCTAGTGCAATGCGTTGACCACTTGGTGTTACAACAGGTAATCGTGATAGCTGCTCAGGAGAGTCTCGATAGTCTTGCGGATAGCGTAAGTTAACAGGGTAACGCTCTTGACCTTCTACCGTTTGGGTAACGTTCATACCACCAATAGCTGTAGAAACCACTTGTTGAACATCTTCGATGTTTAACCCAAAGCGACTTGCCTTATCGCGTGAAATATCAACCTTGATATATCGTCCACCTGCAACTCGCTCTGAGTAAACTGATGCTGTGCCTGTAACTTCGGGTAAAATTTGCTCTATTTGTTGGCCGATTTCCTGAATCACATCAAGCTCTGGTCCGGCGACTTTAATACCCACAGGCGTTTTTATGCCTGTTGCTAACATGTCGATTCGGGTCTTGATTGGCATAACCCAAGCATTCGTTAAGCCCGGAAACTTAACCAATTTATCAAACTCAGCTTTTAACGATTCAGTAGTCACACCCTCTCGCCACTGCTCTCGTGGCTTCAATTGAATAAAGGTTTCAATCATGGTTAAAGGTGCAGGATCGGTTGCAGTTTCAGCTCTTCCTACTTTACCAAATACAGTTTCAACTTCTGGCACAGTGCGAATAAGCTTGTCTGTTTGCTGCAATAACTCCCTTGCTTTACCAATTGAAATACCGGGATAGGTAGTAGGCATATACATGAGATCGCCTTCATCCAATGGCGGAATGAATTCACTACCAATTTTATCGACAGGCCAAAAGCCAACGATAGTCACTAATATTGCTGCTACTATTGTCGATTTTGGAAACTTCATGACTTGCTTTAAAACAGGCATGTAGATAGCAATCAATAATCGGTTTAACGGGTTTTTCTTTTCAGAAACAACTTTGCCTCGAATAAAGTAGCCCATCAAAACAGGCACCAATGTGATCGCCAAACCTGCTGATGCCGCCATTGCATAGGTTTTTGTATAGGCGAGCGGAGAGAACATTCTTCCTTCTTGCGCTTCCAAGATAAATACAGGTAAGAATGAGACTGTAATGATCAGTAAGCTAAAAAATAGTGCAGGGCCTACTTCACTCGCAGCCTTAGCAACAATTTGCCAGCGATTTTCATCTGTTAGTGGTGTTTTCTCCATATGCTTGTGCATATTTTCAATCATCACTATTGCACCATCAGTCATCGCACCAATCGCAATAGCGATACCGCCTAAAGACATAATGTTGGCATTGATGCCTTGCATATACATGATAATGAACGACACCAAGATACCTAATGGCAGAGTAACAACTGCCACAATAGATGAGCGAAGATGAAATAGGAAAGCCACACAGACAATAGCAACGACTGCAAGCTCCTCTAGCAACTTGCTCCAAAGATTATCAACAGCACGATCTATTAACTTCGATCTGTCATAAACAGGGACAATCTCCACCCCCTCTGGTAGAGAAGATTTAAGCGATTCAAGTTTTTCTTTTACCCCGTTTATGGTTTGTTGAGCGTTTTCACCAAAGCGCATAACGACAACACCACCAACAACTTCGCCTTCACCATTAAGCTCTGCGATACCACGGCGCATTTGAGGCCCTAAATTAACGGTAGCAACATCACCAATACGCAATGGCGTGCCTTGTTCGTTAATACCAAGTGGGATTTTCTCTATATCACTAACTGATTGAATATACCCCGTTGCGGTAACCATATATTCAGCTTCAGCCATTTCCACAACGGATGCGCCAGTTTCTTTGTTCCCTTTTTGTAAGGCTATTTGTATTAAACTTAGAGGAATATCGTAAGCTCTCAATTTATCAGGATCTACTTGCACTTGATACTGCTTAACCATACCACCAACGGCGGCAACTTCGGACACGCCCGGAACAGTTTGTAGTTCATACTTTAAGAACCAGTCTTGAATGCTTCTTAATTGGCTTAGATCATGGTTTCCAGACTTATCTGTTAAAGCGTAAATGTATACCCAACCCACACCTGTTGCATCAGGTCCTAATTGAGGTTTTGCCGAATCAGGCAGGCTTGATGCTACTTGGCTTAAGTATTCAAGTACTCTGCTTCTAGCCCAATACAAATCAGTATCGTCATCAAAAATAATGTAGACGTAGGAATCACCAAAAAATGAGTAACCACGAACAGTTTGCGCCCCCGGCACTGATAACATCGCTGTAGTAAGAGGAAATGTCACTTGATCCTGCACTACTTGTGGTGCCTGTCCCGGATAGCTCGTCTTAATTATCACCTGCACATCAGAAAGATCGGGGAGTGCATCTACTGGTGTTTTTTGTAATGAATACAAACCACCAAACGCGATAATTAAGGTAATCAACAAAACAAAGAAACGATTGCCGATAGACCATCTAATAATTGATTCAATCATTATTTTTCTCCCACTTAATGATTAGAATGATCAACAGCAGCTTTATTTTCCTTGCCGTGTTGTTCATCTGATTCAAGAGAAATGTCAGTGATAACTAAGTCATCTCTAACCTCAAAAGTGAAAGTGACATTATCACCGACATTGAAATCAACCATTTCTATATTGTCCGCGACGATAAAATCCATCGTCGCAGCAGGTCTATCCCATTTCTCTATTGGGCCTCTGCTAATATTTAGAATCCGTGTATCAATATCAATCGCATTAATCAAACCAGATACTGTTGCTGATGATACTTCAGGCTCACTCATGATATGAATTCCAGTAATTTCATATCCACCGTCTTCGGTTTTGCTCACTTCAAAGTGCAAAGATTGACCTGACTTTAATGAGTCAATATCGACTTTTTCAGCCACAGTAAAATCCATAACCATTTCAGGCCAATCCCAAGCTTCAGCAGGGCCATGTGAAATATTAACCATGCGGTGCCCTGCCATAACACTATTAACATCCCCTTGCATCCAAACAGAGTTAGGCACTTCATCATGAGTCATTCGTTTAAAGTCAGAGCTTTTACTTGATTCAGAATCAATCAAGAATTGGGCAGATGTCACCACAACGTCATCTTCATTTAAGCCGTCTAATATTTCGATGCTGTCGATATCAACCCGGCCAATAGTCACTTCAATAGATTTAAATTGCCCATCACCTAACGCAAGTACTACTCTGTCCTGTTTACCTGTTCTAATAACGGCTTCTTTAGGCACGAGGATGGTGCTATCAGCTTGATTAGCGTGAATAGAGACTTGTGCAAACATATTTGGTTTTAATTGATAGTCTGTGTTATCAAATTTCAATCTCACTCGGAGTGTGCGTGTTTTACTGTTCAATGTTGGATAAACATAATCAACGACACCAGCCCAGTCCTCACCGGGTAAATAATCCAGTGTCATTGATACAGGAAGTCCTTTTTTAATTAAGGCTGCGTCACGTTCAAACACTTCTGCTTCAACCCAAACTTGATCTAGCTGGCCAATGCTTAATAAGGTGTTTCCCGGCTTTACATAAAAACCTTCTCTAACCTTCAAACCATCGACAACACCTGCTTGTGGTGAATAAAAGGTAACTGTTTGCTGAACCTTTCGTGTCTTTTCTAGCTTTTGAACAAAGTCTGCTGAAAGCTGTAACGCTTTTAGGCGATCTTTGGCTGCTGAAATTAAAGAACTATTGTTGCGCTTTAACGCTATTAACAGCTCTTCCTGAGCATTAACTAACTGAGGAGAATATAGTGTATAAAGAGGCTGCCCTTTCTCTACAGGGTTACCTGCTGCTTTGATGTAAAGTTTTTCAATCCAGCCATCAACCCGTGGGTGGATATGAATTAGCTTATCTTCATCATATTGAACATAACCTACCGTTGAGATTTCAGTATGCATATTTTTCAGTTCAACAGGTGCAGTGCGAACCCCAAGGTTATTCACTACATGAGGCGCAATTTTTACTGCTCCGGGGCCAAAGTCATCACCAGATGATTCTTCCTCATACACAGGTATTAAATCCATCCCCATAGGCGACTTACCGGGCTTGTCCCGGCGGTAATTAGAATCCATCGGTGCAACCCAATACAGAGGCTTTTTTTCTCCTGATGTTGCTTCATTACTATTACTGTTTGAGCCAGTACCTTGATATAAACTCAATGCTCCAGCACCAAGTGCTGCCCCAATGATGATGGCAATAATTGTTTTTGTATTCGTTGACATTATTTTTCTCCAAATTGCTGACTGGATAAGTGCTGATTAGTTTTGTGTGAAGTTTGCATCGACTTATGTTCAGCATTTGAGTTAGATTGAGAATGCGCAAAGAAATAGTTGATACGAGCAACTGTTTTAAGTGCGTCAACATCAATTCTTAAGGCTGATATTCTGGCATTTAATTCTGCGATTCTTGCTCGAACAACTTCGGCAAAATCGCCATCATCATTTGTGTAGGCTGTCAATGACGCTTCTGCTTGGTCATGAGTTTGTTTAAGGAGTTGTTCTTGATAGATAGATTATCTATCTGATAAGCGTTTAAGCTGTCTTAGTTCTTTTTCTAAAACACTGATCATTTGCTTTGTCAGTAATAGTTTCTCGGTTTTAATAGTCTCTGAATCTGCAATAGAAGCTGCAACTTGCTTATCTTGTCTGTTCTCGGTAAACAAGGGTAAATCAAACGTTACCCCAACAGAAAATAAATCAGCTCGGCTATCACCAGAGGGCATATTGTCGCGATAGGCATAACTAGCATTAACACCCCATTCCGGCTCATATTGCTGTTTGGCTAACTCAATTCCTTTTTCTGAAGCTTTGCGTTTTATATCAATTGCAAGTATGGCTGGGTGATTCGAAAGCTCCTGAGCCAATAGATTTCTTGAGTAATTAGATGCTTTTAGGACTGTTGGATTATTCAATTGAATCGAAGGCAATTCTTTTGAGACGCTAAACTCTAATGGTTGCGCGTCAAAGTTGAATGATTCATTCAAACGATCCGCATCGTAAATATGAAGCCACTCATTGAGACGAGCGATTGTCGTTTCTAGTTTCTGCTTTTGCGAAGTTAATCTGTCATCTAACTGCACGATTTCCAACTGAGCACGAATAACATCTTGCTGTCTAGTTTTACCAACAACGTTTGAATAGCTAGCTTTAGCCACTTCCGCCATCTGCTCAAAGAGAGACCAATCATCTTCAATCAATTTAATAGTTTGTTGGGCTAAGTAAGCATCTAACCAAAGTTGTGACACTTGGCTTTTCAACTTAGCTTTACGATCCTCTCGTAACAGTGGAAATTTCGTGGACTCAATTTGTAACTGGTCTTTCTTGATCTCTAGACTGTCGCCTCTCGGAAACATTTGAGAGACGCCAACCTTTAGCTGAGTCATTCCTTCCTGATCTAAATCCCAAGTATCTGTTGGTAAATTCATTATCCCTAGCGATACTTTCGGATCAGGCAAAGTACCTGAAGCAATACTTCTATTTTCAACTGCACTTTGTTTCAATCGGCTACCATGAAGCCAAGGATCATTTTGCTGAGCTAAGGTGATAGCTTGTTCAAGCGGCACTACTTTCTCAGCTTGAGCTGAGAATACAGATAAGCCGAGTATTAATGCAGTTGAAAGTGAAGTAAGGTTTGAAGAGTTCAATTTCATTAGAATTGCTCCTCGTATGTCTTAACTTTTGCATAGACTTTGCTCGTTCCATCTTTAAATAGAATTAACACGTTGTATGGCATAAAGCGGTCATCGACTTCCATACCGGGAGAGCCAACTGGCATTGCTGGAACTGAAAGCCCAATCGCATTGGGATGTTCTTCTGATAAGAACTGCTGAATAAATTTAGCAGGTATATGACCTTCAAAGGCAAATCCATTTCTACTCACTGCCGTGTGGCATGAACGGTAATTAGGTTTGATACCATACTTAGTTTTGATGTTGCCGATGTTTCGGAAATCTTTGGAATGCGCAACGATCCCTTTGTCTTCAATATGAGTTATCCATTTTTTACAACACCCACAAGTAGGGGTTTTATAAACGATTAACTCCAAAGGTGTTACGTCGTTATTGTGTGCATGGTTATGTTCGTTGGCGTTTGCAAACGCAGGTGAAAGCAGCATTACTACTGCTATTTTTAAATACTTATTGATCATTTTTGCCCCCAGACATCGCTGGAAAATATCTATAGCGCTACGACGCTATATTGACTAACAGAAAAATTAATTACATGTGCGAGAAATTTGGACGCACTAATCCTGTATTAGGCAAAAATTGGTGGACGATAAAGGGAAGTGGAAATTGAATGAGGTTGTTTAGATTGCAGAGCAGCTACAGATTCACTGAATATTTGAATATCTGTCGAATCAATACTGGAATTTAGGACTGTCGTAGATGAGCAAGCATTTGCAGGACAAATACATTCAACGTCACAACAATCTTCTGATTGACCATTACTGCTTTTATTCATATCACCATGATCCATGTTCATGTTCATGTGTGATTCGTGAGAACCTGATGACATTTCGCAAGGCATAGCAGAATACGCAAATGCTTGCCCTACAAAGGCAACCAGCATAAGCGTCATTACTAAGACTTTTGAAAATGCTTTAGACATAAAATTCTCTTACAAATATACATCTCTAATACTAATGCAAATTTTTGACTAAGTCAATTGATGCTGTATAAACATTTATGAATATTTGATTATCGTCAAATTTTTCAAAGAGGTAAGTGACAAATAATAATCTCATCAGACTTCTTATCTTCGCTATTCAATGGCTTTTATTTTGAGACTTAAGTTGCTCTCTCATTTCTAAAACTCGATCTGCCGAATAAGCTCCTGCTCTCATAACAACCAGTTCAACAAATGAAATATCAATTAACTTATGGTCAGCATCAATCACATAACAACTCCCACTATGTGTGTATATTTCTAACTTATCCTCATCAGCAGATTTGCTAACAATCTTTGAAGTCACGATTTGCTGAAATGGCCGAAACCTGAATGTTTCATCTTCAATAACCCCCCCTGATAAAAACTCGCCAAGAAATATTTTTTCAAATTCTTTATAGTCGTAAACAGATACTATGTAGGCATCCTTTAAATATATTCTATCCAACGTATTCCCTTACTAATAACTAGCCGGGAGCATATCTCGCAGCTCTAATAACTCATTAGGAGAATACATACACTCATGCATTAAATTAAACTCAAATGCATTTACATCAAACTCTTTAGATTCAGCATCTAAGATATAAAAGTCAACACCAAAGCACTTACTTTCTAGACCATTGATTTCCAAAACCTTTATCGTGAATAAAGCATCTCCTTCTTTACCATTTTCATTTTCGTCAGCAAATGTGCCGTAAAGCACCCGTTCAACTTTTTCCTCTGTATCAGATTGAATTGAGATAAGTTTTGCGTTGGTTAGTTTTACTCTAGGTCTCATGCTTGAACTCCTTTCATATCTTCTACAGAAAAAGGACGAAAAAAACTTAGATATTTAACCCCATCAACTTTAAGCAAATTGTTGTCAGCATCAAAATGTGACAGAACACTAGATTGATACAACGAAATGTATTTTTCATAATCGATTGTGTTAAAAAAGTTGGTATCAACGCGCCTCGCATAAAAAACAAGATCTTGCTGTTCGATACGAACAATGAACTTCTGATCGCCATCTAGATTTTTGACTCGTAGACATAAATCAGGTTTGTGCCAATCAGATACAAAGGAAGGAATCAATGGGAAGCCATATACCAAATAGCGCATACCTTCGATTTTGAAGGTTGTTGGATTGAACTGAGCCTTATTTACTTTGCCGCTACTGAATAATTCAAGTGTCAACACCAGCCAGTGCACATGCTTAGAAAATGTATTTCCTTCAGAAATACAGCCTTCAAACTCACCATTATGGTTTACATGATTGATGTACATGTATTTTCTAATGTCATCCAAGGAAAGCTTTTCAAACGGAAACTTGCAAGCGATTAGCCTGAAATAACAACCATGAACTTTTAAATCTGCATATTGAACTATCAACGGATCATCAAAGGCATCAAAGTATGGTCGCCACTCTAAGCGGAAGTCTGCACCTGTATTTACAATAAACTTGGCATTTTCAGGCAACCCTAAAACTTGGTATATCACTGAAACTAACTCTAATGTTTCGATATCTACCAGCATCAGGCTTTCAATACGGTTTGCCATTGACTCAATTTCTTTATGAAGCGATTCAATAATTTCTTGATCATCGTATTCGTTGATCATTAAATATTTCAGGGAATCGTGCTTTAGAATTGAGTCCAGCTTTTTCTTTTCAAATACTTCAGAGAGATATTTATGGGTATCAGAAAAATGAGGGCAGTTATAAACACCTCTAGCCCACAGGCCTTGGGCGTAAAGATCAGGAAACTCTAATAACTCAGCAAACTCTTTTGCTTGTTTATTGAGCTTATTCTTTAATTGATAAAGTGAGATCACTTAGTTCTCCAAACAACTTTCCAATAAACAATGGCCTACCAACACATTGCTTTATTTATTGTTCAAATAACCAAATTTTTACGGATGCTCCGCTTCACTGTTCACGTTTTTCAAGGCGAAAAACATGTGTAGGCGTAGGCTGTCCGCACAACCTTTCACTCATAATATCGCTAAATTTTTAAATGGCAACTTACGGATTTGTACAAAATCAGTCAGAAATTTTGGCTTTGAACTCATCAAAGCTAAGTCCGAAAAGGGATATGACTAATTCTTCATTTATATTGGAACCGGGAAATTTTTTTTCAAAATTTCCAATGATGCTATCTAGGTGGCTAGCTAATATTTTTACTAAAAATATTTCCGAGTTTGGTGAGAGAGCAGACAGTGCTATCAATGGGTTGTCAAAGGATTCAGCTTTTATTTTTACTAGTAAATCGCTGTAACTGTTACAGTCATACAGACAAATAGCTAGGGCTTCTTGGGCTTGTCCAAGGGGAATAGTTAATAATTTAGATAATCGTTTTGCCTGCCTTTTTATATTTACTAGCAGGTCTTCTTTATTAAAAGACATCAATACACCAAAAAACGGCAACGCTAGGCCACGCACCTATGTCACTCAGTTTTTGTGAATATTTAATCTTTTAGTTCAGAGTAAATCCATTTCGTCCTGTTTTCGTGGGAACGGGCTTCTCTGAAAAGCCACTGCAAAAAGCAGTGGCTATTGTCGCAATATTATAAGGAAATGTGAATTGTAGTTTGATGCCTACATGTTCTTTTCAGTGAATTCAGCCAAGCTACTACGCTCTACTTCATCAAATATCAATACTGAGCCTTTTTCATAGTTTCTATACACGTTAACAGCCGCGCTAGCACCTGAAGATGCGGGTGTGACAAACTTATCATCAATCTGGGCTAAGTTGCCCAACACGATTGTGCGACAATTTTTGCCACCACGGCTTAACATGCCCTTAATTTGCGCTCTAGTCATGTTTTGAGCTTCATCAATGATTAAAACAGCATCGTCTATTGAACGACCTCGGAAGTAAGCCATACTAGTAAATTCTATATTGGCTTTTTCGATCACATGCTCAACAGTTGCACTAATATTACCTTCATTGTTATCACCTGAATGCATTGATATAAGCGCATCTGTTATACCTGCTAATAACGGCATTGATTTCTCTGTCAGGTCACCGGGTAAAAACCCCGGATCATCGTCCATAAAGTCTCTGGAGCGCACCACAACGATTTTTTTGTACTTTTTTAACTCCAATACTTGATGCAGCGCCGAAGCAACTGCTAAAAAAGTTTTTCCGGAGCCAGCAGGGCCAAGGATGATATTTAAGTCATAATATGGATCTGTTAATTGGCTTAAAGCTACTGCCTGACGCTGATTTTTAGGCAAAATGCCCCATACTTTTTCTTGTTTACGAGGCAATAACTTTGTGAATACCTCAGTATCTGTTACTTCTGAAATTCGCCCAATGTGTCCAGCTTCATCGTACCAATACATGTTTGGCTGAACTTCATCATTAAATAGACTTATTGGGAAAGTATAAACTTCTCCTGAAACCTTGAAGTCTTTGTCTGATTTAATTCGATCAAAAAGATCTCCTTTAAAGGCTTGTACCCCTGTGTATAAAAGATCAATATCTGATATTTGATTATCTACGGCAACGTCTTCTGCCATGACCCCTACGGTTCGAGCTTTCAAGCGCATATTAATGTCACGGCTAACAATTACTACGTCTTTATCTAAGTCCTTCTGAAGATACAGTGCATAGTTAATTATTCTATTGTCAGCGTCACTTCCAATACCGTGCTTTAACTCTTTAGCCATATCGAGCTGGGTATCAATTCCAATAAACAGTTTTCCTCGTTTAGCTGTTTCAGTAGAAGGCAGTGGAATACCAGCTTCCATCTCTTCTGCACTGTGCCCATTTATTATATCTTCAAGCATACGAATACATACACGAGCATCAGCACTAACCGATTTGTTAGTTCTTTCTTTTAAGTTATCTAATTCTTCTAGAACTGTTAGACAGATGTAAATATCATCTTGATATGACAGGATACTTTTTGGATCATGAACCAACGCAGACGTGTCAAGAACACGAGGGTTTCGGTTTTCAACAGAGCTTTTCATGACGCAGCCCTCCAAAAGTTTGCATCGTTGCTAGAATGCGTGTTGTACTTACATCCCAAATAACAAATACTCTGTAAAGATTGGCTATTGTGGGAATGCTTAAAGTCGTTACAAAAATCCATGTTTAGAGAAATTCTTTTTACTTTTTCTACAGGCCAATAAAAACAAGGGGGTAAAAACTTTAAAATCTTTCCAATTCGGGGTTGTAAAATTACCACTGCATTTTGAATGCTACGCCCGCGCATAAAGTTAACCGATTTAAACTGTACATTAGCCTTCTCCATTATGTAATTTCGACTCGATATTGGATTTTCGTCGCCTTTGTGCAATACCTCCAGCGTATCAGTGATAGCTGCAAGCCATGGCGCCATTTTTTCCTCCTCCGTGCCTGGTAAAAAGCCTATAGACTCTGCTATTTCTGGCGTATTACGGGTAACTATTACTTTATCGTAAATACCTTTTTCGATGACCATTTCAAGGGCGCTGGCAAGTGCTAACAAGGTTTTACCACACCCTGCAGGTCCTGTTAAAATAACAAGCTCAATACTTGTATCCAATAGTGCATCTAATGCCATCCCTTGATAAATATTTTTGGGCTTAACGCCCCATGCTTGTTGATGCATTAAACGCTCAACACCAATATCTTTTAGCGTTATGTGCTCGTCATCGTACGATTTAACACGCGCCGCAAACTGATCCCCTCCATCAAGTAAATATTCATTACAAAATACATCAGGTATTAAGTTTTTAGGCACATGATGAAACGTATCTCGTCCGTGTTGCTGCGTATTACACTCCCCTACATGGTCCCAAAAATCACCTTCAATTTTTTTATAACCACTAGTGAGTAAGCTGATATCGTCAATAAGTTGGTCGGTGCGGTAATCCTCAACATATTTAAGTCCGGCGCCTTTGGCTTTTAAACGCATGTTTATATCTTTTGTAACAAGTATTACTTTTGAATCACTGTGCTGCTTTTGTAAGTACACGGCGCAATTGATAATACGATGGTCGTTTTCGTTACCAGGCAAACCAGAAATGGAGTCGACAAATAAATGGTCGTTTACAATAATGAGGGTACCGGCAGAGCTCGCTTTTGCCTTTTTGTTACTCGGCAGCGCCACGCCTTGTAGCATTTGTTCGGGCGTTGCATTTTTAAGAACTTCATCTAATCCACGAATAGCGACGCGCGCATCACGGCTTACGTCGTGTTTTCTGTCTTTTATATGGTCAAGTTCTTCAAGCACCGTCATCGGAATTACAACGTCATGCTCTTGAAAAGACAAATAAGCGAGTGGTTCGTGAAGTAGTACGTTGGTATCTAGCACATACATTTTACTTTCAAGGTTCGAAGCTTTTTCCATAGCACTTTCCTTACGTTTTATGATTTTTATGCTATACCAAAATAACTAAGTAAAACGGGCAAAACTTAAACCTGCAATACTTAATTGCTAAGGCATAATGTAAGTTTAGTCTATTTGTCATAAAAGTCCGTTTTATTACAAACTGTAATTAGTTTTGATTTACCTAAAAAAGAGTCATAGACAAGCTGTTTTAATAGTAATAATTAACACTTACAAAATTAATTAAAAGTGAGCCAAATAGCGCCTTGCAGTGGTGTTAGCTTACAGGTAACATAGCCGCCTTTTTCATCATAGACGAGACATACATGAATTTTTCCTTAGGTCAGCGTTGGATCAGTGATACAGAGTCAGATTTAGGATTAGGCACCGTTGTTGCCATTGAAGGCCGTCAGGTCAGCATATTATTTCCTGCCAGTGGTGAAAACCGTGTTTATTCTAGTGCAGAAGCACCTGTTACCCGTGTGGCATTTAATCCTGGCGATGTGATCAAAAGCGTTGAAGAATGGGAATTAGAAGTAGAGTCTATTGAAGTACAAGGCGAGTTACTTTGTTATCACGGCACCCGTGTTGATAATGGCGAAACAGCCAAGTTAAAAGAGACCTTTTTAGATCATTTTATTAAGTTTAATAAACCACAAGATCGTTTATTTGCAGGCCAAGTAGATCGTTTTGATCGTTACACACTTCGCTACCAAACGTGGTTACATAAATTTGAACGTGAGCAATCGCCTATTAAAGGCTTAATTGGTCAGCGTGCTAATCTTATTCCGCACCAGCTTTATATTGCCCAAGAAGTGGGTAAACGTTTTGCCCCACGCGTACTTTTATCAGATGAAGTAGGCCTTGGTAAAACAATTGAAGCGGGCATGATACTACATCAACAAATTATTAGTGGCCGTGCAAGCCGCGTACTTATTGTGGTGCCTGAAAACTTACAGCACCAATGGTTAGTAGAAATGCTACGCCGCTTTAACTTACGTTTTTCTATTTTTGATGAAGAGCGCTGCGACGAAGCGTTTGCAGATTCTCCAAACGTATTTGATACAGAGCAACTAGTACTTACCAGCCTTGAGTTTTTAACCAAGAAAAAACGTTGGTTTGAACAAGCAACGCTTGCTGATTGGGACCTTTTAGTAATAGATGAAGCCCATCACCTAAGTATCAATAACGGCAAGCCAAGCTCTGAGTACCAACGTATGGCAGAGCTTAGCCAAGATATTCCGGGCCTTATTTTACTTACCGCAACGCCTGATCAACTTGGTCACAGCAGTCACTTTGCGCGTTTACAATTACTCGATCCGGATCGTTTTTACGACTACGACGTGTTTAAAGAAGAAGAAGCAAATTATAAAGACGTAGCGCAAGCTGCAAATCAATTACTGCAAGAGCAAGCTCTGGACGACGCAGCCAAAGCCACGCTAATTGAGCTATTAAAAGAAACCGACATTACTGATATTCTTGAAAAAGCACAGCAAGGTGATTTACCAGCGCGTAAAGAAATACTTAACATGCTACTCGATCGCCACGGCACAGGTCGTATATTATTCAGAAATAGCCGCAGCGGCATTGATGGCTACCCTAGTCGTAAATTACACGCCTACCCAATGGCATTGCCAAAGCAGTATAAAACGGCTATGTCGGTTCTTGGTAACATGGGCGGCATTCAAAACCCTGAACTAAGTGCACACCGAGCTCTGTTTCCTGAAAAAATATTTCAAGAATTTGAAGGCGAAAGCGCAAGCTGGGGTTTATTCGATCCACGTGTAGATTGGTTAATCGACACCCTTAAAACACTTAAGCGCGAAAAAGTACTGCTTATATGTGCTAAAGCTGAAACAGCTATCAGCCTTGAGCAAATACTGCGTGAACGTGAAGCAATTAAAGCGTCGGTATTTCACGAAGGCATGTCGATTATTGAGCGTGACCGCGCTGCTGCATTTTTTGCAGACGAGTACGATAATGCACAAATATTACTGTGTTCAGAAATTGGCTCAGAAGGTCGTAACTTCCAGTTCTCGCATCACTTAGTGTTGTTTGATTTACCACTAAACCCAGATTTGCTCGAGCAACGTATTGGTCGATTAGACCGTATAGGCCAAACACAAGATGTGAACATTCATGTGCCATATTTTGAAAACACCGCTCAAGAAGTACTGCTACGTTGGTATAACGAAGGTCTAGATGCATTCGAATCTACATCAACAACGGGGCAAATGCTTTATAAAGAGTTCCGTGATGACCTACTTGAATATATTTCTGCGCATAACTGCGATGAAGACGAACTCGATCCATTACTTGAGCAAGTAGCACAACAAAATGCGGTACTGCGTAAAAAAATGGAAAGCGGACGAGATCGTTTACTAGAGCTACATTCATCGGGTCAAGGTGCTGCTGACTCGCTTGTGACTGATATCGAAAAACTCGATAACCAGTTTGAATTGCCAAGCTACATGATCAACGTGTTTGACACATTTGGCGTAAGCCAAGAAGATAAAGGCGAAAACACCATTATCTTAAAGCCAACGGAACATAT
This sequence comes from Pseudoalteromonas sp. Z1A2, assembly GCF_011378755.1. Taxonomy (NCBI): domain Bacteria; kingdom Pseudomonadati; phylum Pseudomonadota; class Gammaproteobacteria; order Alteromonadales; family Pseudoalteromonadaceae; genus Pseudoalteromonas; species Pseudoalteromonas sp. Z1A2. Next base: position 102,304 of record NZ_WTKX01000016.1, read on the forward strand.
GTTAAATGCATCGTTCCCATCGCTTAAAGAAGACGGTATGACGGTTACCTTTGATCGCGACACTGCACTTTCGCAAGAAGATGTACACTTTATCAGCTGGGATCACCCTATGGTGCAAGGCACCATGGATATGATTTGTGACGACGACTTTGGTAGCGCATCAGTAGCATTACTTAAAAACAAAAAGTTACCGCCTGGTACCTTTTTTGTTGAGCTTATTTTTGTTGCAGAAGCAATGGCACCAAAAGTATTACAAGTTGGTCGCTTTTTACCGCCTACACCAATTCGTATATTGCTCGATAAAGCAGGTAATAACCTAGGTGAAAACGTGGCATTTGAAGGCTTTAATCAGCAGTTATCAGCCGTAGGCCGCCAAACAGCAAGTAAGCTTGCCGGTGCATTGCAAAGCGCTGTTCACCCAATGATCACTACCGCTAAAGATATGGCACAAGAAAAACTTGAAGTTATTCGCGCAGCGTCACTTGCTAAAATGCAAACATCACTCAGTGAAGAGCAAGAGCGACTTGTTGCCCTGAAGCAAATTAATCCGAATATTCGCCAAGAAGAAATTACCTTCTACGATAAGCAACGTAACGACCTAACTACGTATATTGAAAAAACGCAGTTACAACTTGATGCAATTCGCTTAATAGTGGTTTCACACTAAATATTTAGTTTTTAGTCTTTTGAGCCGACTCCAGAGTAAATTTAGAGTCGGCTATTAAGCTTAATTGATATAAATAGCTGTACCTTTTTAAACTTCATTTAAAAACCACGTGTTCTTATTTTACTATGAGCCACTTCTACCCTCTCTAGCTATATATTAAGCCCTTTGTTGAACTGTTGATTTTGCCCAACATAACCATATCTAAAAACTCAAGCTGCACTCTATACAACTATTCTGTGAGATAGTTGATAGGTTTATTTTCCCTTGCATAAAGTTGTTTTTTTGTTAACCTACTCGCCTTCCATTTTAGTCTTTTTGAGGTGTTTATGGCGTTTCTATCTCGTTCGATATTGGCGTTTTCCATAGCGCTCTCAAGCACTAGTGTCTTTGCTCAAGCCCAATGCGATGTTGAATTACGTCATGGTTTAATTATTACTGACGATGCAATTCGCATATTAGATAAAGGCCAAACTCGTGTCCAAATTAATAACAATAACCAACTGTTTATTCGCGGTTATTGGGTTGATTTAAGTGATGACGAAAGCAAAGTACTCGAACAGTTTAGTAATGGTATTCGCCACACAGTCCCCGAATTAGTAAACCTTGCTACCGATGGTGTTAACTTAGGTTTAAGCGCTATTGAACACGTAGTTGAAGGTATGTCAGACAAAGAACCTGAAGTACTTAAAACACAATTGCAGTATGTAGAGCGCGCGCTAATGGATAAGTTTAAGCGCGGAGATGACTTCTTTTTTATAGCCCCTCAATCACTTTCGCAAATAGATGATTTTTTCACTAAAGAGATCAGCCAGCAAATTCACTCTGCTGTTCATGGATCGTTAGGTGCTATTTTGGTATCACTTGGAGATGCGTTTAAATCGCGTGAAGGTAATATAGAAGATCGCATTAACGACATGGGGCAACGCATGGATATTATCTCAAGAGAAATTGATAAGTCGCTACAAAAAAAGGCGCATCAATTAGAGCTTAAGGCTTCTGAGTATTGCGAATGTTTAAATGCACTCGATGTAACCGAGTCTCGCTTACAGGCAATAGTACCTGGTATGGCCGATTACGATTTAGTGCAAATAAAATCTTAGAGTACGTATTCGTTTTTAGAATAAAATAACACCGAGTATAAATATACTCGGTGTTTTGCTTTGTAATTGATTAAAACTAAGCGCTTCTACTTTTTATTCTAAATTGGTGAGCCCGGCGGGATTGGCAGCACTTTAAAGTTGTTTGGCCATTGCCCTTTAATTAAAAACTGATTTACTTGCTCAGCTAAATATTGCTTAAACGCACTCTCGCCAGTACTTGTATGGCTCAGCATTGAGTTTTGGTTAAAGTCTTCACTTAACTTAACTAAGTAGTAACGTAACTGCGCTTGCACTTCAGGGCTTACACTATCGCTTGCTACTAAATCAGCCATGGCTTTTGCAGTTAAAAATTGCACGCGCTGAGTTATTTTACCTGTCATCGTATTAGGTGATGACGCGTTAAACACTTGGCTATATAGCTCCTCAAGCAACTCATCTAAACTATAAAAGTCATTACTACGTGCTTGCTGCTGCGCTAGGCGGTTTAAACGTTGTGCATTTAATAAAAGCGACAAGCTATGCTGCACTGCAACCTCGGGTAATGCCATTGCATCGAGCGTTAATCCTGTGCGCCCAACTATACTCTCGCGCGATTTAGACTCACCATATGCTTTTGGCGGAATTAGCGATAACACAGATTCAGGAAGTAATAAGTTACTTGGCTTAAGCGTTGCAAAAATAGCGTTTACTGCTTCTTGCTGTGTTTTTTTATTAACGACTTGTGCGCCTTTTACGGCTGAGTCGCCGCGTGTTTCGTATTCGTAATCAACACCGGCTATGAGTTTCACTGCAGCCTCAACCTGAAAACGGTGAAACAGATAAAGCGGAACTAGTTTTTCCTCTAATTGCGATAATGAATCGCCCGTTTTAATATTATTAATACCAAACTTCGAAAGCGCTTTTTTACGTACGTCGAGTACTCTTAAAAGTTCCTGCGAAGGATTAGTGCCGTTATCCCATAGATGAGCTGTTGGATGCGCGCCACCTTTAGCACGAGCGTCGCTATCTGATATAAACTCAAGGCCTTTGGCTTTATTTTCTTTTAAAATAGCAGCAAGTTCTGCGCTTTCATCTTGGTTAGTAAAATCGCTATAACCATATTTAATTACTTGGGTATCCCATACGCCCATGCCTGTTGCATAGCCGCGCGTTACATCAAGCTTACCTTGTTCATTAAAACTAAGTAGCGGGTGTGGGTAATCCATTACAGAAGCTCTATCACCTACCGATGCCGCAAAGTTATGAGCAATACCTAACGTGTGACCAATTTCATGCGCACTTAATTGGCGAATACGATCAAGCGCCATTGCTTGCAAGTTTTTAGCAACTTCATTGCCTTTTAAATAAGGAGCAGCGAGTGCTTCAGCTATTAAAATATCTTGGCGAACACGCAATGAGCCAAGTGTTACGTGCCCTTTAAGTATTTCACCTGTACGTGGGTCAATTACAGAACTTCCGTATGACCAACCACGCGTTGCACGGTGTACCCATTGAATGACGTTGTAACGAATATCCATAGGGTCGGCGCTACTTGGCAGCACTTTTACTATAAATGCATTTTTATATCCTGCAGCAGTAAATGCGTCGTTCCACCATTTCCCACCTTCAAGCAAAGCGCTTTTAACGGGCTCTGGAACGCCAGGATCAAGGTAATAAACAATTGGTTTAACAGGTTCACTAATAGGTAAACTTGAGTCCTTTTTAGTTAGACGATGACGCGGTATATAACGCACGTACATAGAGTCACCAAGCGGCGCTGCGTAATCTTTATGTTCTATACTCCAAAAACCTGATTGCGGATTAAACTTACGAGGCGTGTAGTTATCATCTGGTAATTGAATAAGTGAATGATGCATATGAACAGTAAGCGCATAAGGGTCGGCACTTACTTGGCGAACAAATTCACCTGGTTTTGTGCCCTTAAATGTAAGTACGGCTTCAAGCTCAGTGTTTTTTACAAATGCTTTTGAGCGATTCATATAAACGGCGCTACGTGATTCATCAAGGCTAAAGTTGCCTTGCTTACGTGCAGCAAGTGTGCGGCTTACGCCATGTACATCACTTAATAAATAAGGCGTATAATCAATAAGTGCTGTGGCTTTATCCTCTGCAACCACTTTAAAACCAGCAAGTATACTTGATGCAAACGCTTCTTTAATACTTTGCTGTTCAGCCTTGTTACTTGTATTAGCACGATAGTAAGTATTTACAGCCCGCAGCATTACTTTGTCGCCAAAACGCTCAAACTGCACAAGGTGAGTATTACCAAGCTGACCTCTATCAAGGCCTATATCGTTAGAGCCGATACCGTAAGGCAAGCTTTGCTGCAGTAAAAATTGTTGTTCAAACTTATCAACTTTTAAATATACTTTTCCCTTTTGGGTATCGTAAAAAAACGAATAATAGCCCGGAAAATGATTCATTTGCGTAGTAAATTCATCAATTGACTTAATTGCTGCGTGCGCTTGAGTTATGATAGAGCACAGCACAGTAAAGAATATGTAACTTAGTAGTGGTATTTTTTTCATAATCTTATCTTTGTTATTTGTGTTTTAAGTACGATTAGGTGGCCCCATTATAGGGTGCTATTTAAACAATACAGTTATTTAAGACGAATTTCAGCGCTCTAAGCTAATCTCTCTCACATTATGATTGGTTTTAACACGTTATCAGGAAAATAGAATGCGTAGACTCCCTCCAGTATTACTTGAAGATGGTTGTTCAAGAGAACTTTTATCATTAATTCGAACAGTTTTAGCGGCATGTAAAGAAATTTCGTTTCGCGTTGGTCAAGGCGCGCTTTCTGGCGTATTAGGCTCAACCCTTGATGAAAACATTCAAGGTGAAACTCAAAAAAAGCTCGATGTATTATCTAATCAGCTGTTAAAAGATATTTTACTGGAATCAGGTACGGTTAAAGCAATCGCCTCTGAAGAAGAAGACTACACAGTAGCAGGTAACCCAGACGCTAAATTTATAGTGGCATTTGATCCACTCGATGGCTCGTCAAATACGGATATTAACTCACTTGTGGGTACTATATTTTCTATTATGGAAGCGCCTGAAGGCTATGACGCTGCTGATCAAAGCATATTTATGCAGCCCGGCCATAAGCAAGTTGCTGCAGGTTACGTACTTTACGGGCCATCAACAATGCTTGCGCTGACTACAGGTAAAGGCACGCGCATGTTTACTCTTGATAAAACACAAGGCAGCTTTTTACTTACACAAGATTTTGCCGAAATCCCTGCTGATACAAACGAATTTGCCATTAATACGTCTAACCAACGCCATTGGCAGCCAGCTATGCAAAACTATATCAATGATTTGCTAGCAGGCGATACAGGCCCGCGCGCTAAAAACTTTAATATGCGCTGGATTGCAGCAATGGTGGGCGATGTACATCGCGTGCTTAGCCGTGGCGGTTTATTTACTTACCCTACCGACACCAAAGATCCTAAAAAGCCAAATAAATTACGCCTACTTTATGAAGCAAACCCAATGGCTATGTTAGTAGAGCAAGCTGGCGGTATCGCATCAACCGGTACCGAGCGTATTATGGATATTCAGCCTGATGCAATCCACCAGCGAGTAGCCGTTATTTTAGGTTCTAAAAACGAAGTAGAAACGTGCTTGGGATATCATAAATAATCGCTTAAAACGGTTGTCCTCAATTTAAAAAACCGCATTCAATTGAAGTGCGGTTTTTTTAGGTGAGGTTTTACACCTCGCTTTTTAAACAAATCAAACTTTTACTAACGCAACTATTTGAGCAAGCTTTTGATGATTAAGCTCTCCCATTTGCTCGCTATTACTGAGCGCATAAATAAAACCTTCATGCTCAGTACAATCAATGTCATCTCGCGATTCAATTACGTTTGCCCAAAGCTCCAAATCATCTAAGTCTATTTCGTTACTTAAACAGCGTTTAAGCACATCAATTAAAACCTCGGTTGAGAGAGTATAGTGAGCTTTATTGCTATCAGCAGGGCTTGAAACGATAACCGATATAGCTTCGTCCCTTTGCTCTCCAAATGTAATAAATTCAGCTAATGCTTTTTGTGTATTCATAATATTTGTTATTCTTGGCTCACTGTTACTAAAAAGAATTATAATGACTCAACTTAACTGTACTCAATGCCACAGTACTCTAACGTGTAATGTAGACGATATATCAGCGTGTTGGTGCAATGAGCTGCCGGCTATTTTACCGCTTGATATCACAGCAACAAGTTGTTTATGCCGCAAGTGCACGCTTAATAAAATAAATACTTTTTTAGAGGGTGTTTATACACAACCTATTAAAACCCAAATAGACTTTGCAAAGCAATATAGAGGTAACGACAATTTAATTGAAGGGCTCGACTACACCATGCAAAGTGGTTACATGGTATTTAGTAAGTGGTTCTTTTTAAAGCGTGGTTCGTGCTGCAAAAATGGTTGTAAAAACTGCCCTTATGGTTTTAAAAAGTAAAAGCTATTTAATACAACTACGAGCAAACATTGATTTTTATCTTCTCATTTTCTTCTCTTTCACTTCTCCTTGTGAGTAATATTTTTAAATGCAATTATTCACAAAGAGGTTTAGAGGCGCTGCGCTTTTAGAGTAAGTGATTGTATAAAAATAGTATTCAAATACGAGTAAGCACTGGTTTTTACCTTCTCATCCCCCTGTGTCAGGATAGTTGTCGCCTCTAACTTTTAATAGAGGCAGATAAAATGAGACGTCGATTTACACAAGAATTTAAAGTTCAAG